>JBGVLR010000106.1:0-20407 GCA_045124375.1 Acetatifactor sp. | reverse complement strand
CGCTTTTAAATAATAAGCATCGTAATAACCGGAGCTCAATACAAAGGAGCCCAACATAATACGGCGTTTTACCTCGGGGCCAAAGCCTTCGGAACGGGTCTTTTTATACATCGGGTGCAGATCCTCTACTCCGTCAGCACGATAACCGTATTTAATACCGTCAAAACGTTCCAGATTTGAGCTTGCCTCAGCTGCTGCAATTGTATAATAGGTCGGAATCGCATATTCCACAAGGCTCAAATCGAACTCTTCCACGATAGCACCCTTTTCTTTCAGGACATCTGCCGCTTTCAATACTGCTGCTTTTACCTCAGGATCAAGACCTTCCCCAAAATAATCTCTGGGGATGCCAATGCACATGCCCTTTACATCATTAATCAGCGCAGAAGTAAAGTCCGTATCCTGTCTCTCCATGGAGGTGGAATCCTTGTAATCATGGGACGCAATTGCCTCCAGTACAGTTGCGCAATCTGTTACATCCTTCGTCAATGGTCCGATTTGATCCAGAGAAGAACCATAGGCAATCAAACCATATCGGGAAACCGTTCCGTAAGTGGGCTTCATACCTACCACACCACAATAGGACGCCGGCTGACGGATGGAACCACCGGTATCGGAGCCCAGTGCTGCAAAACACTCGTTAGCAGCTACAGCTGCTGCTGAACCACCGGAAGAACCTCCGGGCACATGTTCCGGATTGCGGGGATTGCGGGTCACTCCATAGTAGGAGGTCTCCGTGGTACTACCCATTGCAAATTCGTCCATATTGGTCTTGCCGATGATGACTGCTCCTGCTGCTTCCAGATTCTTCACTGCTTCTGCGGTAAAAGTAGGAACGAAGTTCTCCAGAATTTTAGACGAACAAGTCGTCAATGTGCCTTCCGTACACATATTGTCCTTAATGGCAAAAGGAACTCCGGCCAGCGGCCCTGTCAGTTCACCGCTGTCAATTTTCTTCTGCACTTCCTCTGCCTTTGTATATGCTTTTTCTTTTTCCAGGGTCACATAACAGTTCAACTGCGCTTCTTTTTCCTCAATCTGAGCAAACACTTCATCCAGTGCCTGCGTCACCCTGATCTCACCTTTTTTAATTTTATCGGACAGCTCTACTGCCGTTAATGATAATATACTCATCTTTATCCTACCTGCCCCTCTACTCTACTGTTCTCGGTACCTTGAACATGTTCTGCTTCATTCCCGGAGCATTCTGCAAAGTAGCCCTGCTCTCGTCACCATTGGTCACAACATCCTCACGGAATACGTTCTGCACCGGAAATACATGGGACATGGGCTCCACGCCTGTGGTATCCAGTTCGCTCAGTTTATCGATATAATCCAGCATCCTTCCCATATCCTTCTTGGCCTGCTCTTTTTCCTGCGGGCTCAGCTCCAGCTTTGCGAGGATTCCCACATAATCTATTGTTTCATCACTGATAATATTCGCCATTGTAAACTTCCTTTCTTTACCTGCATTACGGCTCGAGTCTGCTTAAGTCTCAGAGACTTCCTCACTTGCATTACGGCTCCAACCTGCTCAAGTCTCTTGGGAACAACGTAGTCTCTCTCACGTTGTCTTCGCCCAGCAGCTTCATGGTCAGTCGCTCCATGCCGATACCCAATCCACCATGAGGCGGCATACCGTGTTTGAATGCCATCAGATAAGCATCCATTCCTTCCGTAGTCATGCCTCGTTTCTCGATTTTCTCAATCAGCTGATGATAATCGTGAATACGCTGGCCGCCGGTAGTGATCTCCATGCCTCTGAACAGGCAGTCAAAACTCAATGTGAAGACAGGGTCTGCCGGATCATCCATTGCATAGAACGGTCTCTTCTTGCTGGGATAGTGGGTTACGAATACGAAATCTGCATCATATTCTTCTTTAAAGTAACGGCTGATCAGCACCTCTTCTTCCGGCTCCAGGTCATACGGGTTACGGATGGGGCGGTCATATTTCTCAGAAACGAGCCGTTTCGCCTCATCAAATCTTACCATGGGAATTTCGTCTGTTTTAGGCAGTTCCACATTCAGGATATCCAGTTCATGGCTGTACTGTTCTTTCAAAACCTTCATGATGTGCTGCAGCACACCGGTCTCCATTGCCATGATATCCTCAAAGCCATCAATATATCCCATCTCAAAGTCCAGTGAAGTATATTCGTTCAGGTGGCGCTTGGTGTTGTGCTTCTCTGCGCGGAACACGGGAGCCGTCTCAAATACTCTGTCAAACACGCCTACCATCATCTGCTTATAAAACTGGGGGCTCTGTGCCAGCACTGCCGGTCTGTGGAAATATTCCAGTTTAAAAATATTGGCACCGCCCTCTGCACCTTTGCTGCCGATCTTGGGCGTATGGATCTCTGTAAAGCCCTGGCTGTCCAGGAATTCGCGGAAGCCCTTTACTACGCCTTCCTGTACTTTGAATTTGGCACGTTCTCTGATGTTTCGCAGGGAAATCGGTCTCAGGTTCAGGTTGGTCTCTAAGGAAGTGTTCATCTTCCACTTGGCAATGGGAATAGGCAGACTCTCTGCCGGCTCCGACAGCACCTTAATTGTATTTAACCGAAGCTCCATTCCGCCCGGTGCCTTTTCACTGGGAACCAAGGTACCCTCTACCTCTACGGTGGCTGCTTCTTTCAGTTCTTTCAAGTCAAATGCAGTGACACCTTCTTCATACACACACTGTAAAAGTCCTTCGCGTTTTCTCAACACCACAAAAGCGATGTTTCCCATATCGCGGATGGTATGGACAGCTCCATTAGTCCTCACTGTCTTTCCTTCCATCTCACTTTTCAAAAGCTGTGATAATTCCAATGTCTCTTTCTGTGCTACACCTGTTAAAAATTCCATGTTTCTGGTCTCCTTTTCTACTTGTGTGTCCCAGAACGAAAAAAGTCCCGGAACACAGTTTCCTGTATTCCGGGACGGATAATCTATTATCCGCGGTACCACCCGCATTGATAAGCTGCACTTCCATCAAAGTGTTCCACCAGCTTACCCACTCTTACACTTAACGCGTGTTACGGATTACCCTAGTGTACGCTGCACTTCAGGCGGCGACTGCTGCAGCCTGGAACCTGTCTTCCATATTTTCCGGGCTCAATGCTGCATTCTACAGTTCAGATAATCTGCTCCGGAGTGTTCCCTTCGTAAGCTCCCGCAAACAGCGCTCTCAGTCGGTGACGCCGTATTCCTGTTGCTTTCCTTTACAAGAGTCTCCTTCATTGCATTTTCAGGATATTTATTTTATAAAAAAACAGAACACTCCCTTGGTCACTCGCCATTGAGTATTCTGTAATCTTTTTACATCATATTCGATTGAAGCAGATTTGTCAAGAGGTAATTTTTAGAAAAATAGTCCACCCGCCGTTTCTGCCTGCGTCATCCATCAGGAATCCTGCAATGCTTTCCTGCCGATCACCAACACCCATTTATGGGAAAAAGAAATTCCTTTTTCCGTCTGATAAGGGTCAAATCCCGTCTTTTCCTTACCGCTTAAATCATCCTGAAACCGCTTGGTGATTTCTTCCCTTACCGGAGCCGGTGTCTTGGTCAGTTCCATCCAATTGTTCAGCAAAGCAGGCATATTCGTCGTTTCGCATTTTTCTATGGAAAGGGAATGGTCCGCAAACAGCTTTAACATTTCTGCCTTGCTCAGATTACGGACATGGGACGGATCACGCATGGTCTCGATTTCATCCCGCACCTGACGCAGTGTTTCCTCAGAAGCCTCCATATCTATCATAATCAGTTTTCCGTTTGGTTTCAGGACACGCACCATTTCCGAGAACGGCTGCTGAACCTCCGGAAAATGATGAAACGCCAGCCTGGAAATCACAATATCGAAGCTATTGTCTATAAAGGGCAGTTCCTGTGCATCACCGATCACATAGGTCATGTTGCTCACGCCCTGTTTCTCCGCCTCTTTTCTTCCGACTGTCAGCATGGCAGGTGTCATATCCAGACAAGTCACGTTCTGTACAAAAGGCGCCAGTGTACGCCCGCAGGCACAGGTTCCTGCCGCCACCTCCAATACCGAGTCGCTTTGCTTCGGTTCTGCAGAAGCGGCCACGTAATCAAGATATTCTTTCTTCGAAAAGTTCATCTTACTCGTTTCGAAATTCTCTGATTGAAGCGTAAAGGCCTCCTGAATCGTTTTAGCATTTGCTGATTTCATATTATAAGGCAGTTCCTTTCTTCGGAGCGAAAAAATCCGACATATTTACTTTCTCTAATGTAAGCAGTTTAATTTTCTTATCAATGCCTCCTGCGTAGCCGGTCAGGCTGCCGTTAGTCCCCACCACCCTATGACAGGGGACGATTATGGAAATGGGATTATGCCCTACGGCACCGCCAACTGCCTGTGCAGACATTTGGGCAATTCCTTTCTGCCTGGCAATCCGTCCCGCAATTTCTCCATAACTCATGGTCTGACCGTAGGGAATCGTAAGCAGGATTTTCCATACCGCCTGACGGAAAGGCGTTGTATCCCAAAATAACGGCAGCATAAAATCAGGGGCTTTTCCCTGAAAATAAATGTCGAGCCACCGTTTTGCTTCCTCAAAAACAGGCAGATTCTTCACTTCATATTGCTCCGGCAGTGTATCTCCATAATACTTTTGTCCATCAAACCACAGACCGGTGAGGGCTTCACCATTACTTGCCATTGTTATGTCACCTAATGGTGAATGATATTTGTAAATAGATGTCATGATACGTGCCTCCTGTCTTGACTTCTTCTTTCACCGTTATTATAATTATCATTAATTTTTGATCACCAAGGACTTTTTCGCATGTTGGGTTCTGATATCATATTATCATAATTTATAACGATATAATAGCAGAATATCGCCCAATATTATCACAAAAGAAACTGGCAGCCTGTGCAAATGTCAGCAAATCCGAATGCTTACGGTGCTTTAGATTGAGTCTAACGGGTCTTTCGCCCAGGGATTATAGGAAAAATTTAAAATAAGGAGAACCTTAGTAATGGAACATTTAGAATCAATGTCAGACTTTTTCACCGCCAGGGTTGAGGGCTATGACGAGCATATGCTTCGTGATGTTGAGGGCTGTAAAGAAGGATACCAGAGAATGGCTCAGCTGGTGCCTGAGGATACCAAAAACCTGCTTGACCTGGGCTGCGGAACCGGGTTGGAAATCTGCCATTTTGACACTCCATGTACCATTGAAAATCAGATCAGCCTGTTGAAAGCAGCCGGATTTCAAACCGTGACCAGGGAGCTGAGAGTAGGGAACACTACCATATTGGTGGCCCGGAAATAGCAGAATCCCTGAGCATATTCATGGCACCGGGCTAAAAGTGCACATAAATCCGATAAGAGAGAAAAGCAAAACCACTGTAAAGCTCTATACACGATAACTTTACAGTGGTTTTGTAATGAACGGTTATAAAGGAAACCGCCCCAAGCATCACAGAGATTACTCTTCTGCTTTCAATATCATAACCACATTGCCCTCCTCATCAAGAAGGGGCAGTTCCTTAATTTTCAGGGTATTCACAATCTTCTGCCAACGCTCTACCATATCTTTTCCATCATCATAATCGATATAGTTGACCGGCTGGAAACCTGCCTTAATATATGTACTGAGAGCCGCAGTACGACCATCCCCTGTAAGAAGGAAAACCTTATCCCGGCCCATCTCAACAAATTTCTTAAGGGAATCATCTGCCATGAAGCTGCCGATACCGAGGCCACGATACTCACTCTTGCACGCTACCATGTGGATGTAGCCCATACCCGTACTCCACATATTGGGAACTACAGTGTAGGTAGCAATCTTTTCACCGTCTTTCTCAATGAAATAAGTATCACGGTAAGGATCCGGACCATCAATTTCCGTAAGCTCATGAATAAAACGCTGTCTGGCTGTATCACGACTTACAAGACCATCAGAGCAAATTTCAACCCAGGCATCGATATCCTCTTCGCCCTTGTACTTTGTTACGGTAAAGCCTTCCGGAAGGGTCTTTCCTTGCGGCTTCGGAGAAAAATTATACATTTTTAAGCTGCTCATTTTGTCACCTCATGCGTGTTTTTAATAAATGAAATTATGGGCACTAGTTACCATAAATGAATTATAAGCGTGAGGATATCAAAAGTCAATGCAGCCGGAATTATTAAACCTGTGTTACGAATTACTCGTTGCTGTTCACTCCCACCGATCGGGCTTAACCTCGCATACCGGCTTACATCAATAACGCCTTTGGTAATCCCGGCGTTTCTCTCGCCGGATTAACTGCCGGGCATAACACACATGATGTACATTTTCGACTGTTTGTTCTGTGATATCGGCAATCGGCTGCCATACATCCTCCGGGCGAACAATATCCTTCGGACGGTAATCAGCGCGCAGCTCGATTTCTTTGTCATAGTATTTGACACAGCCGGTGTGCATGGCGAGATAGCTTTCCCATGCATCGTCGGTGGTTTCAAATCCATGCAACAATTCTTCACGGGTAGTTTGTCCGTATTTCTCCATGAGCAGATAGTACCATGTCGCCATGGTATCTCGAAGCAGAGCAAGTCCCTCTTTTTCAGACAGCCCGTCCATACTGATAGGGTCGGCGATCACGGTATGGATCAAATTGCCCTCGTACTTTTTATGCGGATCAGACAGATAATGAATAACCGGGATGATCTTGCTTCCTGTTTCTTTGGCAAGTCTATATGCACCGGGCCAGAGATTCAGTATCAGCTTGTCAGGTGTTTTGTTCCACACGCCCTCCGGGAAAATCAGCATATCCATGCCCATATCCAGAAGCCGCCTGGACGCTTCCACGGATGCCAGACGGCTGGTCCTGACCTTCCGGTTACACATGACCACGCCGTTGATGTAGGCACCGATACCATCAAAAGTATTGAAAAACATCGGAAAGCTGCCAAAGAGAACATAGGCATGTCGTGCGGTGCCGATGGAAACGGCCACATCATCCTTAAAACCATGATTCGGGCACCAGATTACAGGCTCGTCCGTCAATTCCAATGGTGCATCGGGATCATCTATACCCAATAATGCGTTTTTGCTTTCAAAGACCTGCTTATATTCCAGAAACAAGGGTAAAAATCTCATTAAAACCGGATGCAGAATTTTTCTGACACGGATGCTTGATTTTGAGATCATTCTGTCCGGGTTACAGGAAAGCAGGGGACGTAAAAACCTCACCATTTGATAACACAGGATAGACGGCTTAGAATCTCCAAAGAAATCCGCCGAGCCGGTTACGGTATCGCCCAAACTTGATATTATTTTCTTTATTTTTTGTTCTGTCATATTGGGTATCTCTCCTATTACTTCCGGAACAAGAACGCATTTTCTTTGCAGGGAACCAGCTTATCCATGGACGGATAGCCCGTCATTTTCGATTCCTTCATGTCTTTTCTCTCCTGATTTTTTGTCGCATTTTTATTTCTCTGAAAGCTCCAACAGCCGCTGCTGAGCCGCCTGAGTCTTTGGATGCTTCAGGCCGTAGGCTTCCTCCAGCAATGGAACCGCCTCCCGCAGAGCGGTCAGTTCTCCCTCGCTGTCTTGTAATTGCCGATATGCAAGGGCCGTGCTCCAAAGGGCTTCTCCCAGCGGCAGGCCACCGATGGTCCTGCCCTCTGCTACTGCGTCCCGTAGGTAAATCAAGGCATCTGCCGGTCGCTCCATATCCAGATACACTCCGGACAGATTGCAGCAGATCCTCTGGTGCAGAGCAATATGACCGTTTTTGCCCGCAAAACGCAGAATCTCGTGATAGCTTTCCAGCGCCTCCTCATATCGTTTCAGTCTCCGCAAAACCTGCCCGATCTGACCCAGGGCATTATAATAGGAATAACACTTACCTTGATATTCCAAAATATGATTTTTCTGCCACAGATAATGCTCCAGAGCCGCTTTGGGGCTGCCGTAGATCAGTTCATAGGTTCCCGCCAGTGTAGCATATTGGGCTTTGCACCAGTCAGGGGAGTTCTCAGTCAGCATTTCCTTCATAGCATTCAGCGCTTCCAGTGTATCGTCTTTCTGATATTTCAGGCTTCCGGCACCCAGCGCAAACAGATTGGTAAAAATCAATGCAAAACCGCATTCCGGATGCGCCTTTGCGTAATCAGCGCCTTTCCGGCCCCAACGGGCGCTGGCGGCATAATCTCCCGTCACCTGTGTCAGCTCGTACATATAAAAGTAAGCCGTTGCCTTTTGAACAGGCGCTGCCGCATTTTCCAGCACTTCCCGGAACATCTCCCCGGCAAGCTCTGTTTGCTGCCGATATTTCAGAAAATATCCCGCCGAAAGGCAGAAATCAAAATACAGGGCATCGGTAATTGTCCGTTGCTGCCTCTGCCGGGCGTAAAACGCTTTTCCCAGTTCTGCATCACCCCCACGCCAGCGGTACACCGTCCTCCAGTACGCTGCTTCTACGGAATCGTTCCAATCGACGCACCATTTTTTCATGCGGTTCAGTTTCTTTTCCAAGTGGGCAATTTCTGTTTCGGTATGTTCTGAAATGGCTGCTGCGTTAGCGTAGGCCCACATAAATTTTCCGCTGACATGGCCGCCTGTCATGTCGGCAATATGTATATAGATCCGGCACATCCGGCAAAAATTCTCTTCTTCTGCCTCCGGCTCGTCCATCGGTCCCATATCCAGAAGAGTGCTTTGGAGTTTTCTCAGGAACGGTTCCACCGTCCGCTCTTTACGTACCACACGTCGCAGACACTGGGCAATAAAGGGATGCATTGACCAGCCGTCATTAGCCTGCTCCAGCCAACCGCCCGCAGTCAGGAAAGTCAGCGCCGGTTCCGGTGCCTGACCCATGATATCCGGAAACCACCGATACAGGAAAGATGACGAATAGCTGTCTCTAGGCAGTAGGGTGAACAGTTCCACAATTTTATGATATTCCTTCGGAATATCTATGTAGGAATAAAGCTGACGATATGTCCGCTCCAGAAGTGCTGTCTGCTCCGTCTGAGCGTCACTCTCAGTCAGCACCTTATGCAGTTTCGGGATCAATTCCGCCACAGACCAGCCGTTTTGCTTCGCGGTGCCCGCCAACAGGCGAAGGGTCAGCGGATGGCACAAGGTATCATCGGATACAAGTCGTTCAAGAATTTCCTGCCGTTCGCCATCGCCAAGATCTCCATAATCATTTTCAAAAATCTGCGTTCCGTCCTCTGCAGAGGTAAGTGTCATCCAACAGGCTTCGAACCCTTCCAGACTGCTGCGCCGGCTGGTTAAAACTACTGCGCAATCAAGAGAAAGAAGCTGTTCCAGTTCCGGATCTTCCGCATATCCGTGGGTCACATCATCGATTACCAACAACACCCGACTTTGAGCGCATTCCCTTTTCAGCTTCACAAGAATCTTCTTGAAACTCTCCTGCGGGTCTTCTCGTGTGAAACCGTAAAAGCACCGGACAAAACTCCGGGCGATTCCACCGTCATAGATAATCACGGCAATGGCATCCACACACTTTTGTTCTTCGCATTCCCGCAACAATTGTCGCAAAAGCTCTGTCTTGCCACTGCCACCGATACCGGTAATCAGGCATTTCCCATTTGACGCTACGGCCTGTCTGACTGTCTGCAACTGCGCTTCACAGCCGAGCCAGCGTTTTCTCGCCAGCGGATGATCCTGCAAAATGCCGGAATGCAACGTCAGGAATTTCACATTCGGCTCAGACTTTTCTGCCCGGATATTTCTCCACAAAAGAAATTCCATACTGTATATCTGTTCCCGCAGCACATCCATGACCTGTTTGTCCATGGCCTCTCCCGCAGCGCAATAGAGGAAGAGCATCGTCAACAACCAGGCCGCCTGAAACCTCTTTTCCCGATCATCATCGAGCTTCTGACTTGCCGTTTTCAGAATGTGCTGTGCGATTTCTTCACAACAGCAGGGATCTTCCCTCCGGGCAAGCCTCATCAGTTCTGTGATCCGCCGTATTAGAATGTCATGCCTGTATTTTCGGTCAGACAGAAATTCGGAAAACCTGCTGATCTGATATTCCAGCGTGTCCACATTGAGCCAAGCCGCAATCTCCTGTGCATAAGAGGTGTAATTTTTGATTTCCGGACTGCGGTTGCAAAGGTAGGATGTATACCGGTTGCGCTTTCCGTCATTCCGCCAGAATTGCTTTCCACAGGGACCGGATTGCAATTCTTTTGCCAGGATCTCGTTCCAGAAATAAAATTGTGTCAAGCCTTTCCGCTCATTTCTACCGATTACAGCATCAGAAGGAATGGGATAGTCCTCTGCGGTCAGAAGACGATATATATTTGTCAGTAATAAGCCATTTACCATAGACGGCATGTCCTCCTTGCCCTCGCATAATCAGAAACATTATATAAAGTAACGTGATTGCTTTCAACAAAACCACTGCATTTTGCGTATTATGTCCGTTGTTTCGATTTTGAGTTTTAATACAATTATGGAATCGCCAAGTTACGTTGTTAACCAAAATCACCGGATGAAGTAATCAAGCAGACTGCCCTGGCTGATAATTGCTTACTATTTTTCAAGGTTTTGCACTATCTCCGGATAAAAAAGACCTCATAGGATGTTACTCCTACAAGGTCTATTTCTTTTTATTCATCTTTTATTTAGAGGATAATCATTTTTATATCACAGAGGATAATGAAGATTACCTCGAAACAGGAGAACTGTTTTTTCACAGTGTCACGTTACCATTCGCCAACCTCTTAAACACACCTGCACTGCTGCCCTTCACAATTGCGTATTTTACCGTGTTTTCTATCACGCTTCCCAACCGTGAAAATCCAAATTTCTTTGCAGTTTCTCTAACTAGATCCATTTCAGAAATACTAATCTGCTCTTTCAAAACTTCAATAATAGCATTGATAATCTCCTCTGACGGAATATCATCCATATTCCTTTTATTTCCTTCAGCATCTTCCACACGATAAATACTGTACTCTTTCGGATTTTGAGTCTTTTCCCAAAGAAATTCTCTGTCTTCATCTGTGGTCATGTTCTTCTCAACGCGATTTAACGCAGAATTAAAGATATTCTCCACCCTGGAACCGCCTCTTGAAATTGACCAAGCATTTAAGACCTTATGCATCAACAATTTTCTACTAATCGGCGCTTCCTTTGTAAGTATCGATGCTACAAGTTCACTGATTTGGCGAAGTGTTTGAGGTAGATAAAATTGTTCTGCAGCCCCTTGTTCTAATATCCGGTATGAAAGGTATTGCTTACATACTGTTTCTATCGTCCCGGATTCTTTAGCTTTTTCAAACTCTATTTTGGTATAGATTTGGTTTTCAAGCGTTTTTTGTATGTTCTTCCGGTTGAGTGCTGCATCGATTGCCGCTTTTATTTCTTTTAATACACGCTCTCTGTCATCCATCCAGTCCAGTGTCCATACTCTCATAACATTCCAGCCAAGGCCTTTCAGCACACCCGGCTGCAATACAAAACGATCTCTTGCTGTAGATGCTTCCTTGCAATTCTCTCCATCCAATAGAATGCCCAGCAAATAATTTTCCGGATTTTCCGGATGTACAACGCCAATATCCATCTTAAACTCAGAGCAGCCAATATTGCATTTCGCCTCATAACCAAGTTCTGTAATGGCAGCTGCAATTTCTTTCACAAGGTAGTCTTCCGGCTTTGCCACGCTTTCTGCCCGCTGCGCCAATACATTTTTTCCCCGCTCTGCAAATTCCAGAAAACCTTTCAATCCGGCCACTCCTTCTGACCTGGTGCGTGCAAGATTAATCTGGTCGGACCTCAATACAGAATATACAATCATAGATTTCCTTGCTCTGGAAATTGCCACGTTGAGACGTCTCCAGCCGCCCTCCCGATTCAACGGTCCGAAATTCATTGATACATTACCTTCTGCATCCGGTCCATATCCCACTGAAAACAATATCACATCCCTCTCATCCCCCTGTACATTTTCCAGATTTTTAATAAAAATAGGCTCTCTGGAATTTCGGTCGATTTCTTCAAGCTCTGGATATTTCTTAAACTCTTCAAACAGCATATCGTCAATCAGATTCTGCTGTACCGAACTGAATGTTACAACGCCGATACTGTCCCTCTGCAACTCTTCGTCCCGTAGTCTGCGAAGGATTTCCTTCACAATTGCTGTGGCTTCTGCCTTATTTTGCTTTGTCTTTCCCTTATCATAGAAGCCTTCCAGATGAACCATCTTCACCTCGGAAACCAGATCTCTGGGAGATGGGAAAGTATATAGTTTATTGTCATAATATTTCATATTACTGTATGCAATAAGGCTCTCATGACGAGAACGATAATGCCATTTCAAAGATTCCTGAGGCATAGATATTGCCAGACAATCGTCCAGCAGGCTTTCCAAATCTTCCTTCTCGCTATTCTCCTCATCAATACGGTTCGAGGAAAAGAAATTAGTGGGCGGAAGCTGTTTCGGATCTCCTACAATTACCACATTTTCGCCTCGCGCTATTGCTCCTACAGCTTCACTTGTGGGCAGCTGAGAAGCCTCATCGAAAATAACCAGGTCAAATTTGGGGAACGAAGGGTCAATATACTGAGCAACCGAAATAGGACTCATCAACATACATGGGCACAATCTTCGCAATAGGGTTGGAATCTGGTCAAACAACCTTCTCAATGACATCATCCTGCCATTATTCTTAATTGCCCTATTCAAGATTCCCACCTCCGAGGTAGCCACACCTGCGGTTCCGGAAGATGGTATTTTTGCGGACAATCTTGCTACCAATTCCTGAGTGGTCAGCTGCTGATACTGCTCAATAGCCTCTTTATACCGAGCAATCATATCATTATATTTCTTTCCATGGAAATTTTCTAAACGTACATCGCCGGCAATCGTCATAAGCGAAAGCTCATAATACAAGTTTCCGGTAAATGCTGCTTCCAGGTTGTCAGCGCCCACCTTTCCTGCTTTATAGGCTACACTTACTGTTGCAAGGCCATTCTCATTCAGCTGACGATCTGCCTGATTGAATATAACCTTATTGCGCAGCTCATCAAGATGCTCCCGATATTCATACAGAGTCTTTGCGACGTTACCCAGCCAGTCATCGCTTGCTGCCTGCACTCTCAGATTAATCTCATACACTTCCGCAAAACCGCTCAATTTACCAACAAAAGACTCCACCGCATCTTTATGCACAGCCAAAGTCATATCCTCGCACGGCTTTCCGGCTACTTCCATCACAGCATCAACATAATTGCCCGGCAATGCATGGCATGCATTGCGGACTGCAATTGCCTTTTCCAGTCCGTCTTTCACAGCAGTCCAGTCTGTGGTAACTCCCATAAATAATCCGCCCAGCAATCCGGTAAGTTCTGCAGGCGTTTCTATTATTTCTTTCTTCTTTGCATTCAAAAGGCTTATTGTAGCATATACCTCCTGGATATTATCCTTTGTAACGGCCAACGGATTTTTTGCATAAAGCTTTAATTCCTTTGTCAGTTTGCTCTGCTTTAACATTTTTGGCAAAAACCAGGTCATTTCCGCCTGCTTCCACTGTAATTTTGCATTTTCAACCGGATAGTCAAATACAGAGCTTTCAAACTGACTCTCTATATTTGCATAAATCTCATTATACTCGCTGCCTGCCTGTATCAACTTTTGTATACGCACTACAATATCATCAAAGTTCTGTAATCCTATGATTCCGGAAAATGAAAACGCCGGCATCATAACAGCCTCTGCCACCTTTAGAAGCGCCAGAATCGCCTTCTGATCCTGTTGCCCATCATAGTTTGCCCACCTGCAGATTGCCTCAAGATGCTTCCATACCTCTTCGTATTCTGCTAAAAGGGACGACAGCTTCTGTTGAAGATTGTCACGCAGTTCAATAGAATAACTAATTCCTTCATAGCCCACCAACGGATGATTTGCATATACATCAAGTTCCCCTATCGCCACGATATATTGCCGGATCAATTCTTTCCATTTTACGACACCAGCTTTATCGATTCCGGAAAGCATCTCTCTTTCAAAAACAATCTTGCCTTTCTGCTCTAAATTACGCTGAGAAATCTCAATGGCCTCATACAACGAGCTGCCATATTCCCGTTTACAATGAATTGCCTCAATGATATCATTGAGTTTTCCCCGAAGTTCCTGCACCTTTTCTGCTGTCTTTTCATATTCATCCGATGACTTGATTCTGCCAACCTGCAATGTCTTATTCAACTCTGCCAAAACAGCAGTTTTATTGGTCTTATTAGAATGAAGTTCCAGACAAAACGGGTCTAAACCGATATCCGTAAGTCTTTTCTGCACCACATTCAGTGCCGCCATCTTTTCCGCAACAAAAAGAACGCTCTTTCCCTGATAAAGCGCATTGGCAATCATATTAGTAATCGTCTGTGACTTACCGGTTCCCGGCGGCCCATGAAGTACAAAACTTTTACCGCCTGCCGCAGCAGCAATGGCTACCATCTGAGATGAATCAGCACTTACCGGAATTGCCATATCTTTTACAGATATCTCGGTATCCAGATTATCCACTGTAATCGTCTGTTTCTCTGTCTCCCAGTTCATAGAGCCATTCATCAGACTGGATACCACTTTGTTTCGGGCAAGTTCATCGGAGCGATTGCGAATATCATTCCACATAACAAACTGGCCGAAAGAAAACAAGCCAACAAATGCCATCTCTTCAACATTCCATCTTTTCTTCCCCATAACAGCCTGTCTTATGGTCTGAAAAACAAGTGGAAGGTCTATTCCATGACTATCCTCCGGTAACGGATCTAATCCGGAGATATTAATCCCATAATCCTGCCTTAAATATTCCAACAGCGTGATATTAATCTGTACTTCTTCCTGCCTGCTGCGAATTATATATCCTTTATTTCGTACATTTCTTACAATGTCCACAGGAATCAATACTATCGGCGCATATCTGGCCTTTTCTGAAACATCGCTCTCAAACCAGCGCAGAAAACCAATCGCAAGAAAAAGCGTGTTAGTACCGTTTTCTTCCATACTCATTTTAGCCGAACGATACAAACTCTTAAGATTTCTGTCCAACTCCACTTCATCCAGAAAGGTACGTATACGAGAACTTTTGAGTTCCTCTGTTGCAATACTTTTTATAAGATCCTTTTCTGTTTCAAATATTTTCGTATCACGTAGCGTGAGCGTCCACTCGGAAGGAATCTCCATGATTCGAAAATCCTTCCCATCTGCCAGTTTGTCTTCCAATTCACTCAAATCTGCTGTCATCAACTGAAACGAATTCTTCGTGACACGAAAATTCAAAAGTGTATTGCGGAGACTAAAATCCAGAAGTTTTCTTTCCCATATTTTTTGTTTGGTTACTATTTCATGACTTTGGGCAGTCTTCCCGAGCAAAGAACTGTCTAACATTGATGGTGCCTGAATATCTGTATGTTCTTTCTCATTTTCTTCGCCAACACTCCCATAAGACTTACAGGCTTGCTCCAGGCGCAACGGTATCGGTCGAATTCCGCTGCCTCTGGAGCGTTGCACATCGATCACGCACTGGAAATCACTCAGGGTATTAAAATGATCCTTGCCATGCTTTACTGCTTTATCAAATACTATATTGGGGCTGGACACAAGATCCGTACATTCCACTAAAAGTACTTCCTCTGCCCCCGGTACAATTCTCTTTTCAATCGCTGAAACATCATCTACCATGCAATCAGCAAAAGTTTCCTCCTCCAGCCAGCACCCCGCAAAAGCATGTTCTTTGATAAAAAACAGGAGCGGAAACAGTCCTACCGCCTCTAAACATGCGGCATACAGTACTGCCAAATCAAGACAGGTCCCCTGCTTCTGTTCCAGCACAATATGAGGCAGTCTGACCCGCTGCCCAGTCACTTCGTAACTGGCCGGAGGGTTGTTATATACGATTTCCCGACTCTGAATTGCTGTATAGATAGCAGCCATCTGCAATTTAACATTATTGGGATTACGTGTCTGATAACCGGTAAATGCAGATTGATTAGTCCATTTCTTCAGTACCCCTGACGCATCCCGGATAACCTCTGCAATCTTAGGATGATTTGGAGTAACAAATGCAGAAATTATTTCAGGCATAAAAAGCAAGCCACTCCACTGGTCGAAGGCCAGAAGCTCCACTTCATCGCTATCGGAATAAATCTTTTCTTCTCCACAGAATAATTCAACCTGAATCATTGCTACCATCTTCTCTGTGAGCGAAAAAAGAAATTCTGTCTTAAGCTGAATTTTTACCGGTGAAATTTCAACCGACTGTCCGGCTGCAATTTCTTCTATGTGATATGTATATTCCTTTGCAAACTCAGGCTCAAAAGTAATCTTCAAATCAAGATTTGCCAATGATTCTTCGGACTCATTATTTACCACCAGATTCCGTATCACCGGAACATAATTCTGTTGCATCGCCAAATTAATCGATCCAATAAAATTCCCACCAACACTTATTTTACTTTCCATGGACTTCCTCCTATTGTACACTGATACTAATATTATAAATCTTCTCTTTTATAAAATGAACTACTTTTTTACAAAATTTCCAAATAGGAATCATTCCTTATAAGGGGTATCTTTTATCCCCTCACTTTATTCGGCTTCCTCACAAATATTGGTGACCTTTTTATCTCTCTCCCGTCTTTCTTCTGTCAGATGCGTTTGATCATTGATTTCTATCACCATCAAAGGATGGTACGATAAATCTGTAATAATAAAATCAACATTCCGATATAATTCATTCTGAAATCTGGCGCTGTCAGTTCTTACAATGAACGAAGCCAGATTGGCTTGTGGCTGAATCAAACAATTTTCCGGCAGCACAGCCTTAATACAGTTTAGATACTCCATTTCCCTTCTGGTTACTGAAGAATACTTCAATTCATACAGAAGCGTTTGAGATTATGTTCACTCATTTCAGATAATGTTGAATCATAAGCATTATCACTTTTTGATTCATCGGATTTTTCCTCGTTTCATATGTAAGAATCAGATCTTCTCCGGGAAAAATTCCATTCTGTTCATAGATTGTAATTTTCTTCAATGCTTTTTCTGCATAAGAAGGGTCGTCCATCATTCCAAGATGCTCCCAATATAATTCCTTTCGCTTTTTCACATTGAGTACTGTAAAATCAGGATATATCTGTCCTATTCCTTTCAAATAAATTGGATACTCATATCGATATGGTACTCCTTCTTTATTCAGCAAATCGGCAATAATCAATTCCGATTTTGATCGAACTCTTTCTTCTTTTGCCGTATATAATTCCGGCGAATCTTCGTCAAATCCTTTTCCCTGATATTTCACAGACTCCCATTTATGAATGAACTGATCATCTGATTCTACGATTGGTTCAATCAATTTCCTGCGCTCCCTGTGCATGCTTTCATATATTTGTTCCGCATTTCTCTTGGGATAATTGGAAAGATACTTTTTAATTGCATTTAATTCTCTTTCGGCAGCACGCAGAACTTTTTGATCATAATCTTTTTGTGCTAACTCCTGCGCAATATGGATATCTTTCTCTCGTATATAAGTACCATTGAAATCCTTTGGGTCGTTTCTTTGATAATA
Organism: Acetatifactor sp.; assembly: GCA_045124375.1. Lineage (GTDB taxonomy): Bacteria > Bacillota > Clostridia > Lachnospirales > Lachnospiraceae > Acetatifactor. The sequence continues at coordinate 2,856 of JBGVLR010000106.1, read as the reverse complement.
TTGTGTCCTGTCACCATGACTGCAAATACGCAACGCCCCTTCCGGTATATTTAATAATGCTCTTTCCTTATCCTTTTTTATCTGTAATAAATACTTTTCTCGTGTTTCCAATGCATGTCTGATTTGTTCCATATATTTTTGCTCCTTTTTCAATTCTTTTGGGGATAATTTAGATGTTGTAATTGACCTGCTTTATTATCCATTCCAGAGACCTCTTGCAATCATATCTGCAGATAGATTTTCCTTTTTGTTTGAATATGGATGTTCTTCATCAACTGATTCTGACTAGTCTGGCAAATAGTGTTCTGCTTTTCTATGCTTCTATACGCCACAACTGAATTTTCTGCGGCCTTTGGGGCGGATAGATTCTTACTTTTACACTCTCCTATTCGCCACACTTGAGTCTTCTGCGGCTTTGTCGGCGGATAGTTTCTTACTTTTGTGCTCTCTTGTATGCTACAACTGAGCTTCCCGCGGCTTTGTCGGCAGATAGTTTCTTACTTTTGCGCTCTCTTGTATGCCACACTTGAGTCTTCTGCGGCTTTGGGGACAGATAGATTCTTATTTTTCACTCTCCTGTATGCCACAACTGAGCCTCCTGCGGCTTTTGGGGCAGATAGATCCTTGTCTTTTCACTCTCCTGTATGCCACAACTGAGCCTCCCGCGGCTTTTTGAGCAGATAGATTCTTACTTTTACGCACTCCTATTCGCCACAATCAAGTTTTCCGCGGCTTTTTCGGCGGATAATTTCTTGATTTCACACACATCCACATGCTTATAAGTAATTATTTTAAGGGAATTTCAGCAGATAGTTCCTTGCTTTTGAAAATCCTATCTGCCAGCGTTACTCTTCTCAAAGTCTTTTAGGCAGATAGTTTCATACTTTTTAAGGATTTTAGAGCCAATAGCACATATACAAAAAGTACTTGGCGATAGCTCCCGTATTGAAATAAATTTAGATGCTGGTGTGAGAATAAAATTCTCACACCAGCAGTTTGATTTGCAGTAATAATTATTGGCAGAATCATGAAACTCTTTATTCAAACTCAATGGTTCCGGGCGGCTTAGAGGTACAGTCATAAAGTACTCTGTTAACCCCCTTAACCTCATTGACAATCCTGTTCATCACCTTCCCAAGTACTTCCCAGGGAATCTGTGCTGCCTCTGCAGTCATAAAGTCAGAAGTCAGCACGGCTCTTAATGCCACAGCATAATCATAAGTTCTCTCATCGCCCATGCAGCCAACGCTTCGCATATTGGTCAAAGCAGCAAAGTACTGTCCAAGTTCTTTGTCAATACCTGCCTTTGCAATCTCCTCGCGGTAAATTGCATCTGCATCCTGTACGATTCTGACTTTCTCGGCAGTCACTTCACCGATGATACGCACACCCAGTCCGGGACCGGGGAACGGCTGTCTGTATACCAGGTACTCAGGAAGACCAAGCTCCAAACCTGCTTTTCTTACTTCATCCTTGAAAAGGAGACGTAAGGGCTCGATGATCTCCTTGAAATCAACATAATCGGGAAGTCCGCCTACATTGTGGTGGGACTTGATCACTGCAGATTTACCCAGGCCGCTCTCGATGACATCGGGATAAATGGTACCCTGTACCAGATAATCTACCGTACCGATCTTCTTAGCTTCTTCCTCGAAAACGCGGATGAATTCTTCGCCGATGATCTTACGCTTCTGTTCCGGCTCGGTAACACCAGCCAGCTTGCTGTAGAAACGCTCCTGAGCGTTGACACGGATAAAGTTCAGGTCATAATTACCGTTGGGTCCGAAAATTGCTTCTACTTCATCGCCTTCATTCTTTCTAAGAAGACCGTGATCTACGAATACACAGGTCAGCTGCTTGCCTACTGCCTTAGACAGAAGTACTGCTGCCACGGAGGAATCTACACCGCCGGACAGTGCGCAGAGTACCTTTCCGTTACCAACTTTTTCACGAATGCTGCGGATACTGGTCTCTACGAAAGAGTCCATCTTCCAGTCTCCTTTACAAGAGCAGACATCCATAACGAAGCTGCGCAGCATCTTGATACCTTCCTGAGTATGCATTACCTCGGGATGGAACTGCACGGCATACAGCTTCTTGGCAGGATTCTCCATAGCGGCTACGGGACATACGGGAGTATGGGCCGTAATGGTGAAATCTGCAGGGGCATTCTCAATATAATCAGTATGGCTCATCCAACAAATCGTCTTCTTCGCTACATCTTTAAAAATAACAGAAGAAGTATCCACATCCACTTCGGTCTTACCGTATTCGCTGACAGGCGCGGTGGCTACCTTACCGCCCAGCATGTGTGCCATAAGCTGTGAACCGTAGCAGATTCCCAGAATGGGTACACCCAGTTCAAACACAGCGGGATCACACAGGGGAGATCCTTCTCCATAAACACTGTTAGGACCGCCGGTAAAAATAATTCCCTTAGGATTCATGGATTTCAGCTTGTCCAAGTCCATATTGTATGGATGAACTTCACAATATACATTGCATTCTCTGACTCTTCTGGCAATCAGCTGATTATACTGGCCGCCAAAGTCGAGAACCACAATCATTTCTCGTTCCATCTTTACCTCATTTCCGTACCGCCCTTACTACTTAAAGACAGTACAAAATAGAATATCACTACAAGATTTAATTATATAGACTCTAACTCAGCTTGTCAAAATTTTTTTACTAAAATAATAACAATTTTTTCTTCTGGTTACAGTTCACTCGTCAGCTACGGGCAGGAAAAGCGCATGCTTGCATGCGGCTTTTCCTGCCTGGGCTGACGAAGGGAGCGCCGGTTTATGAGCAAAGGTAGCCGCAAAGCGGCGGAGAGCACCGCAGGTGCGGCTTTGC
>JBGVLR010000105.1:0-3233 GCA_045124375.1 Acetatifactor sp. | reverse complement strand
CATGGTGGCCAGATGCAGGGAACTTTTCCTGAACATGTAAAGGCAACGGTACAGTACGGTCTGAATCTTCAGGCATTGGTTGTTGCCTTAAATACAGTCGGTGCAGTCAGCATTAACCGTACCCATGAGATACTGGGCAGTGTTTTCAGCATTCCGTTAGCTACCGGAACCATAAAAAACATGGTAAGCCGTTTTGCCGGATCCCTGTCCGGAACCTATGAACGTATCCGTCAGCAGATGATTGCACTGGGGCTGATCCATTGTGACGAAACAGGCACCAGAGCCGACGGAAAGACCTGCTGGGTGCACAATGCATCAAATGCAGACTATACCTTCTTATCCATTCACGAAAAACGTGGTTGGATCGGAATGAATGAGGCGGGTTTACTTCCCTTTTATCATGGTATCATCGTCCATGACTGCTGGGGTTCTTACTGGAAGTACGAAAATGTCACACATTCCATTTGCTGCGCCCATCTCTTGCGAGAGTTGAACGGAGTGGAAGAAAACCATCCGGAACAGACCTGGGCACCCCGGTTCAAGGAGCTTCTCTTGTCCATGAAAAAGGCAAAAGAATCGGCCATGGCCAGCGGCAAAGATTCCGTCAGCAGCAATGAGCTGCAAAAGTTTGATAAACAGTATGACGAGATCATAAAAACCGCATATGCCGAGAATCCTCTTCCTGAAACCGCAGATAGAAAACGCGGCAGGAAGAAAAAGGGTAAAGTATTAAATTTGATCGGCAGACTGGAAAAATACAAGGCATCAGTCTGCCTATTTATTAAGAATTTCTGTGTTCCCTTCGATAATAACCAGGCGGAACGTGATATCCGGATGGTAAAAGTAAAAACCAAGGTATCCGGATGCTTCCGCAGTATGGAAGGTGCACAGGAATATCTTACAATAATGTCTTACATCGGAACTGCCCGTAAGCATGGAATCAATCCTTACGAAGCAATCCGAAGCGGACTATCAGGTAACCCCGATATTATTTTCGGTTAAGGGGGTGCCCTGAATAGTTACAATAATTTTTCTAATACGAACTTTATACTTCCATTTTACATATGGTGCATTACCAAAAGCATTAAATTTTATTTTTATAAGAATTTTAATTAAAATTCACCTTCATTAACTATCAAAAAAAGAAGCCAACAAATGCAGCACAACCGCCAGCCCGATCAAACATCCCGCCGCGATCTTGCCTTCATAACCTGTTAAACTCTGTGCAGCTACACCCAGTGCCGGGACTGACACTTCCACTCTCCCTATAAAATTCCTATACGACACCGGATTCATATCCTCAGTCCGGTTGGCATCTCCCTTGGTCACGAACTGCTCCTCACCGATTCTGTTCTCCACAACCCGATGCGTAATAATGGCATTTGTGTCACGCCCGCCGTAAAAAGCGATGACATCATTCACCTCTACCTTTTCCGGCTCCACCGCCTTGACATAAACAAGACTTCCCGTAGGAATCGCCGGCTCCATGCTGCCGCTCACCACCGTATATATCTGATAACCCAAGCACTTAGGTATGGTAAATGGGATACACGTCAAAATTAGTATGATTAATAAAGCAGTGCCCAGTGCACTGCATAATACAGACACCGGGCTTCTTCTGTCAGCTTTTCTTTTCAAAACAGCTTCTCCTTATACTTCTTTGTCCATCTCATTCCTGCGCTTTTTCATCATAGCGACAACAATTATGAGAATCACCAATGCTATGGCTGCAGCTGCAATCATTACAATATACTTCACCATAGAAACATCATACTGTCCATTTTCTTCCGGCTCCATAGCACGCGGTACCTCTTCATCATCCAAGTCTACAATCAGCTGTTCCTCAGTGTTTCTATCTTGTGAAGCGGAATCTTCTGTTTCTCCGGTTCCGTTTCCGCCTTCATTCGTTCCGATACCTTCATCACCATTTTCGGCTCCACCCGTTTCGCTGCCTGTACCTGCTTCACCGTTGCCTGTTCCGGCTGTACCTGCTCCGCCTGCTGTTCCGGCTGTGCCTGTTGTACCGCCTGCACCGTTTCCGCTGCCTGTTCCGGTTCCGCCTCCCGCAGCGTCACCACCTATGCTCGGTCTAACAACATCCACATATTCTTCCTCTACAACAGTAGTGTATACATCCTCCACCGTAGGACCCGGTATCGGTCTATATTCGAATGTCAGCACATTTTCTGCCGCATTTTGCTGCAATGTTTTTGTCAGGCCACTTGCCTGTGGTGCATATCCATCCACATACTTACATGCAATTACCGGTTTATCACCCACGTTTCCGTAAAAGGTCTCACTGGGAAGCATTGCATTTCCATATTCATCATAATAATTAACGGTATAGCTGACCTGATTACCTTTGATTCCATATGCCACTACATAGTCTACATCACTATGAACAATAAACGCAGAATCTGCAACCGTATCATTATCACGGCCACTGAGTCGGATACCCTGTACATAATATTTGCTTGTGGAATCCAGCTTCACATCAGACTGAGCAGTATACGCAACTTCATCACCATAATTCAGACCACTTATTACAATTCTGTCCTCTGTCTGTGTAATAACTGCATTTTTATTGCTTAACACCAGACCTTCTGCCCCGCTGAAGTTTCCCTGAATACCTGCATAAATTGTAACTCTGTAAGTGTACTGCTTTCCGGTTGTTCCTGTCTGCTCTGCAGCAAAGACGCTGCATACAGAAATACTGAAGAGCATTATGCCGGTGAATAAAGATGCTAAAAACTTTTTCCACATTTTCATCACTGCTGCTCTCCTTTCTCACTGCGATTTCTCCTCATAACAATTATTGCCAGCACCAAGAGCAGGATTCCGCCGGCTAATGTCAGAACACTCAGGAAAATAACAGGACTTTCATCACCTGTTTTAGGCGCATTTGTTACAATATTCGTAATCGCTTTTCTCTCCGTGATAGTAATGTAATTCGTAATTGTTTCTGTAAAAACTTTCTCTACTGCAAAATTCACCTGGAGTCTTGCCAGCGTATCCTGATAATCGTTACCCTGTGTTTCACCATCAAGCTTTACATAGAGGCTGACACTTCCGCCTTCACCTGCCTGTAATCTGTCCAGGAAAAAATATTCTTCCAGATTATTCGTTGCCTGATGCAGTCCTTCGCCTTCTAATGTAATATCTTCCTCGCCGCCTACAACCTCACTGTTATAGAGAACATTCTCTGTTCCTTCCGGATCCACATATGTAAGAAT
>JBGVLR010000104.1:0-2415 GCA_045124375.1 Acetatifactor sp. | reverse complement strand
CCTGACTTCGATGGCCCGTGTGAACAGGACGAAGATTTCGATCCGACAAAGGGAGACCACGGCGATCCTCCGCCCAAGCCCCCGAAGCCGGTTAATCCGCAGAAGAAATATATGGTCAGCGGTGAGCCGGTTACCATCCTTAAAAAGATGGTGCAGTACATGGATCGGGATGGCAAGCTCATTACCGAAAGCCTGATTGACTATACCAAGAAAAACGTTCTTAATCAGTATGCAACGCTGGATGATTTCCTGTCTGCCTGGGAAGCCGCCGAGCGAAAGGAAGTCATTATCAAGGAGATGGAGGAACACGGTTGCTGTGTTTATTATGGACGAACTGAACACAGAAACCATGAAGCAAATCAAACCCGTTTGTCACGAGTTTACTGTTAACGGTGACTTCATTCGTAACTATGAAAATGTTTACCACAGCATTTTGACAGAATGCAGCAATCAGAGCGCCGGCATCCAGCTTGCGGACTATGTTGCAGGTGCAATGTATGGGTACTTGCGTAGAGAGACCATCCCAAATTTTGTGTAAACCTTCATTGTGGTGTAGAATAGAAGCACCACAATGGAGGTTTTCCTTATGAGTAGAAAGAATCGAAGTCCAGAAGAACAGGCCCGGCGAGCAAAAATCCGTGAGTTGTTGCAAGCGAGCAATATCAGCAGCATGGATGACATCCAGAATCTCTTCAAAGAAACCATCGCAGAATTCATGGAAAACGGGTTGGAATCCGAATTAGACGAGGAACTGGGATACAGCAAATATGACTACAAGAATAAAGACACGGATAACAGCCGGAACGGTCACAGCAGCAAAACTCTGCGCACCAGCTTCGGGGATGTAGATGTATGTGTGCCTCGTGATCGCAAGGGGGAGTTTGAGCCTCAGCTGCTGAAAAAGAATCAGACCAGTATCAGCCAGGATATCGAAGAAAAGATTCTGTCTATGTATGCCAAAGGGATGAGCACCGGAGATGTCGAAGCTCATATTCGAGATATTTATGGCATTGAGGTCTCAGACACAACAGTAAGCCGGGTTACAGACAAGATCCTCCCCATAGTGAAAGAATGGCAGCAGCGGCCCCTGGAAAGCGTTTATGCGGTGGTATTTCTGGATGCCATACACTACCACGTCCGGAGCGAAGGCCAGATCGTGAAGAAAGCTGTCTACATCGCCATAGGAATCAATCTGGATGGCAAAAAAGATGTTCTCGGTATGTGGGTGGGAGAAAACGAAAGTGCCAAATTCTGGGCGACCATCCTCAACGGACTAAGGAATCGTGGTGTACAGGACATTTTCATTGCCTGCACGGATAACCTGGCGGGATTCTCCGCGGCTATTGAGGCTGTATATCCCAAAACGGAGATTCAGAACTGCATCATTCACCAACTCAGAAACTCCAGCAAATATGTTAGCTACAAGGACCTGAAAGCCCTCATGGCTGATTTGAAAGAAGTTTATGCTGCTGTTGACGAAACTGCCGCCTTGGATGCTCTGGAGCGATTTGCAGACCGTTGGGACAAGAAATATCCCAAAATCGCTCAGTCCTGGAGGGACAACTGGCCGAATCTGAGCACCTACTTCAAGTTCCCCCAAGAGATTCGCCGGCTGATTTACACCACGAATACCATTGAGGGGTTCAACCGCCAGCTCCGTAAGGTTACGAAGGCAAAAACTGTGTTTCCTACCGATGACAGCCTCTTGAAAATGCTGTATCTGGCCATGATGGATATTACGAAAAAGTGGACTGGACGGCGTCAAGACTGGAGTATGATCCATGCCCAAATGGCGGTTTATTTCGAGGACAGAATGCCTGATTGACAGAGAATTGCACGCACCTCAAGGGTTAAATGAACAGCGGCCTTCCAGCCGCTGCCCTTGACATGCGCACATTTCTCTGCCTATATTGAATTCAAGGGGTGGCGGACAAGCCACCACCCCAACAAATAATTTTGCTCTATTTTTCACCGCTCTGCGGTGTTTACACAGAATTTGGGATACACCCGAAGATAATTAACCCATGTATCACAATTAAGTAATTGAATTGGCTTATGAACCTCTGCCACATCTTTTAAGGTCATAAGCTTTTCTTTATTAATTACTTTGTAAAGCTGCATAGCTCTTTTTCTGTATCGAACAGGGCTAAATACATCAGGGGCAAGATCTTCTCTGGAAATCTCATTAAATTCATACTCAGCTTGATCTTCTGGTATCTGATCAGTATCAAGCCAGTCTTCAATGTCTTCACAGTAATCAATGAAAAAATCAGGATGCTTAATAGAAATCTCTCCATTGGGATATTTAATTCCCTTTGACGGAACATTCAGTTTTAACATACCTGTTTTTACTGTGGCTGTCTTTTCTTTGTTCCAGACACATAAAATCCACCGAGCATGATTGCTGGGGATGCC
>JBGVLR010000103.1:0-3572 GCA_045124375.1 Acetatifactor sp. | reverse complement strand
CTTGGCAGGATCATAGTCCATCAGTTTTTGGAGCATCTGCTCCCGGCAGGATAGTTTTATATCCAGAAAACGGTCTGTATCGTACAGATTGCCGCCATCCACGCCGAGAAATCCTTTGATGCGCTTGTTGAGCTGCGGCTCGTAGTGGTGCAGGAAGAACGAAAAATATAGCAAATTCTTTTCCCGCAAAGCAGACAGGATATATTCATTCAGACTGTCCACCGCTGGCGGTTCCGGTTCCAGTTGGAAGATGCGCTCTGCCACATAGGGTATGATGCCGTCACCGTGCGGATTGACTTGGTGTTTGGGTATATAACCGGTCATATTCCATGAGAATTCATTCAGCATAAGCGCACCTCCCTTCGAAAAATTGTTTATTATTACGCTACATATTCCATAATAATGGAATTCATAATATTTAACAGTGTTTTTACACTTAATAATTCTGTAACCCCATTATAGTCACATACAATCGCTCCGCTTTCAGAATAATAAAAACGAATGGTTTTCCAACTATTTATCGTATACTTTATTGTGATAGCACAATATCTGTTTTTTCCACGGGCAGCTTCGTAATTGATAGAGAAATAAATACGATCATACGTGCCGCTATAAAGGTAATGATCGGCATTGTTTTCCACATTAACAGATGTATAGTCTATGCCATCCTTTGATTTTCTGCGATATTCATCATAAAGTTTCTGAATCAGTTCAAAATCCGGATATGCCTTAAGCAATTCTTCCAAAGCCTGTACATAGTACTGACTAAAGCAATTTACAATTAGCCGGTTCTTCTCCTTTATCTCTATAAGTTCCATACGCCGTTTTTCTTGATATACCCGTACTCGGTATTGTGCTTCTTCCTCTGGTGTCATTCTTCCTCCCGATATAAAGTTTTCAATCTGCCCAATCAAATTCGAGTAGGTGCATCGTTCATCTGGAGCAATGTTCAAACATGAAGCGATAATTGTATTAGCAACAATCATATCGGCGTTATCAGGAAACCGCTTCGACAAATCATATTCATCAACGAACCAGAAATTTGAAGGCATAAAGTCATCAGGCTCGCCATTGATCATGCACCAAATCACTTTTCCGATAGAGAATATGTCTCCTTTTTCGGTTACTTCCTCTACACGACCCGTTTCGTATTCTGGCGCAATATACATTCTGGGGCCTACTGCCATAGTTTCCGGTGTTAATCTTTCGCTTCCATCATTAAGGTAGCAAGTTCCAAAATCCGTAAGATATAACGTGTATCCAGTATCTTCTTTCAAAAACAAGATATTATCTGGTTTAATATCCCTGTGATAGAGTGGTGGGTTCCCTTCGGAAAGTGTGTGCAACGCCCGAATAACTGGTAATATCAACTCAAGCGATAATTTGACGTTTCCTTTGGTTACTTCAAGTATATCGTATAGCGAACCATCATACTTTTTCATTTCAACATAGGATTCGGAAATTCTTTCCTCGTCAATATGAACATCTGTTATCTCAACAATATTGGGTATTGGATTCTTGCATAACTCTTGAAATACGTTGAGTTCTCGCTTGAAACGAGAAACCCTTTCAGCCGTAGATGTGTTTCTCAGGTACTTTCTCGCAGTTCCGGTTTCAGCATTGAATACTACATCACCATTACCGCCTTTAACATCAGCTTTTCGTGCCATGTACTAATCTCCTTGTCATCTCTATTTGTTAGCTTCCGCAAGCAAAGCAGCCTGTTCCATTTCCTTTTCATAATCACCCTTGGCGTAGGTTACATTGCTCAATGCCCGGAGCATCTTATCTTTCGCCAGTTTCTTCATAACTTCCGCAAGATCAGCGTCCAGAGTACCACGCTTCACATATCGGTTTATGGTATTCAGACGCTTCTCATATATCTGCTTCAGCGGATGATCGTCCGCAAGTTCCCGCTGTTCTCTGCCTTTCAGATTGCCGATCTGCCGACAGGTTCGGTGCAGCTTATCCTCTGGTGCAAGACCACCGCAATATTTGGTGTGCCTTGCGTTCGTGGTCAAAAACCATTTGCCACAGATCCGGCATTTCTTCGGTGCGTGACCTACACACAATCCCTCAAAGAGATCTGACCGGAACATCCCTACAAAGGATACATAGTGCATCCGCTTGACGAGCTTCGCCACATCCTCGCCGGGACGAATGGTAGAAAGATACTGTGTAGTCGCATTGGTATGAGACATCCATTTGTTCTCCTCGCTCAGAGATAATTCCGGCGGGAAGTATTTGCCGAACAATTCAGCCAGTCCATCCGGTGTACGGTTACTTTCTGCCGCATCCAGTTCCAGTGCAAACTGTGTCATGCTTGCTTTGTATTCCCGCAGAGAAAAGGCAAGCTGCGCAAGAACAGGCGTTATGCGTCCGAGCAGAATTCCATGTTTGTATTCCTCTGTTTGCTCCGTTGTCAAAGTCCCAGTCATAAAGGCGATACTGTATGCCTGATACTTTTGGATGCCCTCCGGCGTAAACGCCTTGCAGATATTCGGAATGTAGAAATCCATATCCAGACAGTCAAAGGGCTGTACAGTATGGAGCAGTTTCAAGATGCTTTCTGCCGCTTCTTTCAATGCAGGAAGCAAGGCAGGATCAGGCATACCGCTATTAAGAGTGCCTTGAAACTGGCATACAGGCGCACACAGTTCATCCAGCTTATCTATAATCGCATCCGGGATATTCAGCGCAGCACAGCCGAGCATACCCGTGGGCATGGTTTGCCCTTCGTAGGTTACGGTATCCTGCCAGAAATCCAGCGATAGTATATTGTGTTCCATTCTGCCCCTCCTGTCCTGTTTTTTTATTTCTTTCATTATACCATATAAATGTGAAGAAATCTACATCACCAGAATAGCTGTCCTGTTTTTTGAAATGAGGTTGTCCTGCTTTTAGCCTGCTTTTTTCCAAATCCGTCATAACCATAGTAGAAAGAGCGAAGCACCTGCCAATCACGGCGGGTGCTTCGTGCTTTCCAGACTATTATGAACGGAGGTTTTTCTATGACAATCTATGAAACCATCAAGGCGGCGATCAGCGTGAAGCAAGCCGCCGAACACTACGGGCTGAAAGTCAATCGCAATGGTATGGCTTGCTGCCCATTCCACAATGACAGGCATCCGAGCTTGAAGCTGAATGAAGATTATTTCTTCTGCTTCGGCTGCGGAGCCAAGGGAGATGTAATTGACCTTGTGGCAAGGCTGTTCGATCTGAGCAGTTATGAAGCAGCACAAAAGCTGGCTGCGGACTTCGGGCTTGACCCGAAACCGCCCACTGCCGCAGCTATGGTTAAGCCGAAGCGTCCCTATATCCGTCAGTTCCGGGAGGATGAAATGATGTGCTTCCGGGTGCTGACAGACTATCTGCATCTGTTGGAAGATTGGAAAGTGCGGTATGCACCCAAGACACCGCACGATGCTCTGGATGACCGTTTTGTGGAAGCCTGCCAGATGCACTGCCATATCGAATATATGGCAGATGTGCTGACCGTGGGTGATCTGGAAGAACGGGTGGCATTGGTGGACAAGCTGATGCAGGACGGCAAGATCGCTTTTCTGCAAGAG
>JBGVLR010000102.1:0-1582 GCA_045124375.1 Acetatifactor sp. | reverse complement strand
TTGTCTTTTCCTGATTTCAGTAGACGTTTTTTTTCTTCATTAGCTAGAAAGGTTGACACCTTTCTTTTTTCCATACTGGATAGATTTACGCATTTCCATTTCCATACTGTTTGGATTGACAGTATCATGATATGGAACAGCATGATTCCGTTCTTGTTGTTCGGCAAGAATGTATGTCCCTGGATGGGACATACATTCTTACATAGGGTGTCAGATGTTATGGCAGCAGCCTTCATCCGTCCCCGTTGTTCGGCATGGCAAAGATATGCCATTATTCTGATTGTCTTTTATCCTCTTTGGATAATTTTTCTTCTTCCACATCTTTTTCTGCGGTCCAGTCTCGAGGTGTACCACTGCGGGTATCTTGTATCCTATACTCATGTGTGGCCTGTTGTAATTGTAGAAGTGTATGAACCTTCCGATGACGTTTCTGGCATGTTCCATATTGTTGAACGTTTTTCTAGAGTAGACACTTTCTGTTTTGATAATGCCATTGGTCCGTTCTGCCACAGCGTTTTCAGTAGGATTGTAGTCCTCGGTCATGCTGATTCTGATATGATGTTGTTTGAGCATAGCCACATAGTCATCACAGCAATATTGTACTCCCCTGTCTGAATGGTGGATGAGATTTTCCAAGGAAGTCCTACCTGTCTGTGTTATGGCTTGCCCGAGTGTTTTCATGGTAATGGCTGCCCGCAGCGTATCGGCCAATTCCCAACCGACAATCATACGGGAGTAGGCATCCGTTATCAGATGCAGATAGCATACATCGCTGCCAGCCAGACTGATGTAGGTAATATCCGCCACCCACAACTGGTTGGCAGACATGGGCTCATAACCGTGCACAAGATTCTTCCATTTGTGATACCGATGGTTGGAGTTCGTCGTATGGCGTGGTTTGGGAGGGGGCAGCATCAGGCCGTGACGACGGAGCAGGGTATAGAAACTGTCTCTTCCTATCATATTGTCCCTACCGTAAATGTCACAGAGCATCAGCCACAGTTTGTAGCCTCCGATACGGGGATCCTCATTGCGGATCTCGCGCACGTTCGCCAGCAGACGCTTCTCACGTCCCACTGCCGTTTCAATGTCGGCCTTGGACTGGTACCAGGCCTGACGACAATGGCCAAACAGACGGCATGAGAGAGCGACACTAAGGCCACGTCCCTCTACCAGTTCCGTCACTGTTTGGCCCCAGATTTTTTTCTGATGGGGATGTTGAAGTAAGACTCGGCCTTATCAATCATAAGGTCGCGGGCCTCTGTTTCCAGTCTGGAAAAGGCCAGAGCCTTCTCCAGTTCCTTGATGCGCTTCTTTAAAGCAGCGTTTTCCTCCTTATAACTTTCCTTGTCACGGTTGGCCATATCCTCTTCGATTGGGTTTGCTTGCAAAGATAATAATTCAGGATGAAATTCATACTTACGAAGCCAATTACTCAAGGTACTACTGCTCTTTATACCATATTTCCGGCAACAACCGCCTTTGGTTAATCCGGAACTGTAATAATCACGAAGAATACCGAGGCATTCTTCTTCACTGTAATGTTGCCATTTCTTTCGCATACTGCTTACACATTTTTAAT
>JBGVLR010000101.1:0-1941 GCA_045124375.1 Acetatifactor sp. | reverse complement strand
CCTCCTTGGAGATGTTGCCCACCTTGAACCGTTCTGTCACCGCAGGAAGCTCCTGCTCGGTGATTTTGATTTCAAACACCCTGTTCTGAAGCTCTGCCACAAGGTCAGAGCGGGAGCAGGCCCGGACGATATTACCCTGATCCATCAGGACGATTTCTTTTGCGATGTACTCCACATCCGACACCACATGTGTGGCGATGATGACGATTTTATGCAGGGCAATGGAAGCGATCAGATTCCGAATAACGATCCTCTGCTTTGGATCAAGGCCGGCAGTAGGCTCGTCCAGGATCAAAATTTCCGGGTCCCCAAGAATCGCCTGGGCAATCAGAAGCCGCTGCTTCATACCTCCGGAGAGTGCGGCGATTTTCCGATCCGCAAAGTCAGTCAATTCCACCTGCTCCAGCACAAAGGGGATGCGTTCCTTCGCCTCCGCTTTGGTCATTCCCCGCAGAGCCGCCATGTAGCTGAGGAACCGCTTGACCGTAAAAGACGGATACAGGGACTGCTGCTGGGGCATATAGCCCAGCTTGCGGCGGTACTCCGCCCCCATTTTGCTGATTTCCTGTCCGTCATAGGTGACCGTTCCAGAGGTGGCATTCAAATTCCCAGTGAGAATGTTCATCAGAGTGGATTTGCCTGCACCATTGGGGCCGAGGAAGCCATAGATACCTTCGTTTAGCGTGAGGCTTACCCCTTTCAAAGCCTTGACTGCGTCGTAATTTTTTTCAAGATTCGAGATGGTCAGTTCCATAACCTCACCTTATCCTGCATCATAGTGAACCATGGCATCCAGATTTCCTGCGTAGAAGTCCTCCTTGGAAATCCAGTAATAACCCTCCTGGTACTGATGATCCTTGTGCTTTCCGAAGTAGCCGTCTTTATACTCACCGTAAATTCGCATTGTAACCCCAGCATCGTCATTAAACAAAAATACTTCTTCATTCGTATTGAAATTATACGAAAAAATATCGCACCTATCCGCCCCAACATAGCGAATATAAAAGAATGTCCCATCAGAAAATATCTTATTGGTATAATGAGAACCCGCAATATTCAATGCGTGGCCGTCTTCCAAGTCAGTAATCCATTCTTTTTCTCCTGTAGCCATCTCCTGAAGATAATAGGCAACATGATTACCATCACATACGCCACTTTCATTCGGCTGCAGCTCATAGAATAATGCTTTCCCTTCAAAAGCACCCACGACTCCATGCAGCTTTGATATGTCTCCAGACGATGTAGATGTAAGCTCACTAATAAGAATTTGCATCTCACCCGACTCAATATCATAGGCATAAACTTCATATTGCTCTGGAAAAGACTTTTCATGCCACGCAACATACGCAGAGTAAGAATCGAGCTGTTCTCCATCTATGTTTGCAATGCCATCCCCATACTGCGCATAGTACTCGTTTTGTGAAAGTGGCGTATCTGTCTCTCGACGTCTATTTAGGAAAATATTATCTGCTGTAATAAATTCAAGCTCATATGTCCAATCATCATACTTATTCAGGACCCGAATTTCTCCGCTTTCCAGATTTACTCCAGCAAACTGTACATAGCTCAGCTCAGATTCGTCCGTTTTTGCTGGCTGTGACATACTAATTTCACACCATGCCCACCCATTACAGTAGTCAACACCCACAATGTATTCTGCAAAAAAAGCATTGTTGTCGGCATCTGCCGGAAGTGTATTCACACATGGAAATTCCGCAACGACTTTTCGTGTACCATCGGTTAAATCAATTCGCAAGAGCTGAAGTGATTTACCGTTCCGGCTCTCATAATCATCCATTATTATGCCGGAATAAGTGCAATATACATAATTATCAATCTGCGCCACATTTTCAGCACCTTTTCCGTAAATATCACTTGAAAAGTAAGCACTACACGCATCAGAATCATGTCGGCAGTTGGCTCTGGAGCACAGAATATATT
>JBGVLR010000100.1:0-1833 GCA_045124375.1 Acetatifactor sp. | reverse complement strand
AAAGCGAACTTGGAGGAAGTCTTGGAAGTGGTGTTAGTGTTAGTCATGATGTTACCCTTTCTGGCACATTGGCCTCAGCGTCGGTCGCAACCCTAATATTCAATCAGTCTGTGAGAGGTTTTTGTCTTTGTTTCCCTCACTCTTTATGGCCATATTATACCACGGGAGGTATCCAATACTTATTACACCCCTAAAAGATTTTCGACTTTTTTCAAAAAGTTTTCTCAGGAGATGATGGGCAGATGTTGGTGAGATGTTCGCAGATGTTCCTTGGCGTAGAAAGTTGATGAAAAGTTGTTCAATTTAGTTAAAAGGTATTGTTTCGTGAACAATAGATGTGCTAAAATGTGGACAGGTTAAGAAATCACATTATTCTTTTGCTGATATTGTGCTTACTGTTTTGCGAAAATACTGGCTTACTGCTTCAAAACCTGTTGCGCCCCAATACAAAAGCCACCGAAGGTGGATTTTGACGTTGAGATGATGGGCTTCCTGGGCGCAGGCAACAACCCCATGGTCGGTATGACCGTTTCCGTGGCTGTCGCTGTTGAGGAGTCCCTGAAGAAGTAATTTCTTCAATATTTAGCTACAAAACACCTCCGATTGCCTAAATCGGGGGTGTTTTTTTATGCTCCCTCTGCCCCGGAAGCCCATTTTTGTCCTCGGAAAATTATTTTTGTCCACATTTGTCTCAAAATTTGTCCGAGGCAAGATGGGACGGATGGAGGTATACAATGATAGATGAAGTAAAAGTAAGAGCCAGAAAGTCCGCCAAATATGGAAAAACTTACGAGTATCGATTTGAAGTTGCCCCAATAGGCGGGGAGCGAAAATGGTACAGCAAGGGTGGCTTCCGCTCAGAGAAGGAAGCACGAAAGGCTGGATTGGAAGAATTGAAGCGGTACTATGCGTGCGGTTTGCCAGAACGGTCATCTAATATAAGTTATGCGGATTTCTTGGACGAATGGATGGAGAATGACTGTAAATTCAATCTGAAGGAAACAACCCTTCTGAATTACAGGAAAAGGATCAAGAACCACATCAAGCCGGAGCTTGGTTCTTATCAGGTTATGCGCTTGAGCAGAGAGCGGCTCCAGAAGTTCCTCCAAAAGAAACATGACGATGGATATTCCAAGAACACGCTCAGTACATTAAGGGGTATCATTTCCAAATCCATGACCTATGCTGTTGATTGCGGGCTGCTGAAGATTTCTCCCGCCCATAATTTGAAGATTCCAAGATGTGAAATGACCACTGTTCCTACACGATCAGATCCACATAGTTACCTTCCAGCAGATACCATGAAGCAGATTTTTGAGAGGTTCCCTGAAGGGAGTTCTGCCTATATTCCGATAATGATTGGCTATCACTGTGGTCTGCGTATCGGAGAGGTGTATGGATTGACTTGGGCTGATATTGATTTTCAGAACAGAAAGATTACAGTGTCCAGACAAATCCAATGGAAGCAGTTGCCCAGGAGTAAGGAAGAGAAGCAGCGCAGCAATGGAAGTAAGTATGCGGCAGCGGGCTTTTGGTATTTCTCAACCCCCAAATGCGGTTCCAGTAGGACAATTGATATGGATAGTCAACTGACCGATTTATTACAGCGTGAGAGAATCAGGCAAGAACGGGCGGGTGTCTATTTTGCTGATAGATACAGACGATACTATGAAGATCCATCCAAATGTATCTCTGATACTGATTTTTAATTAAACAGCCTAATTATCCAATCTCTACCAGTAATGCTGGAAACAGTCTGATTTGAGAGTGAACAGATGGTGTCAGAGAGACGATCCATGACTTTGCTAAGTGTCGCAAACACTTCATTACGAA
>JBGVLR010000099.1:0-13033 GCA_045124375.1 Acetatifactor sp. | reverse complement strand
TTATTTTAACGCTGCTTTTGGACAATTGGTTGCAGTACCCACTGACTCATCCCAGATGCTGATCTATTTTCCGCCACTTCATTCCACCAAGCGCTACCTTTATTTTTATATCCTCGACAGCAGCGCCTTTATACAACAGTTTGAAACCCTGATCACAGAGGAAACACCCGCCATTGCGCTACTCAATCAAAATAAGGAGATGGTAACCGGTATACATTCCGATCTGCTCTCTCCTTATCTGGATTCTCTGACGCTTGAGAACGGCATTTTTTCCATAAATGATTCCATTTCTCTCTGTGTTCACACGGATATCATAAAAAATTTTTCCATGGTGTTCCTTATATCTAACGATACCCTACACAAGCAGATCAACTCGGTGTTCGCAGAATCCTATCTGGCCATTATACTACTGAGTGTAGTCGCCTTCTTTCTGATCCTTTTTGCCATGCGGATTACCTATCTGCCGCTCCACAGGCTGACTCACAATATTATCCCCGATCCGATTCGTGGGCAGAATTATTTCCATCAGATTGAGACTGCCTTTGTGGCCTCGGAAGATGAGATTCTGCACCTGAGAAGCAAACTGGACAATTATCAGAATTTCATACATAAATCCCTGTTTGAGTCCATCATTCCACAAGAAAACATGACCAGCAGAGCCACACAGGTCGATATTGACTCCTTTTTCGACCCCAATGCCCACAATCTGATATTTGTCCTGAAAGTTCATTTTACTGCTTCTCCGCTTTCCTGGGATGCATTACAGGGCTTATTCCTTGTTGCTTTTCCCACAGATCTGGTCTGCGTTCTTCTGGAAACAGAAAAAGAAAATATATCATTTTTTATAAATTATACCGGAGATGAAAAAAACATTGCGGAGCAAATCAAAAAATTATGCAATACATTATACGATGAACAAGGGATTCTTTCTGTGATCAGCATTAGTTCAGACTCTCTGCTGGATATCCCTTTCCTCTATGAACGGACCAGAGATGCTATCACCCTCTGGAAAAACATTCCGGTGGTAGATTTAAGCGATATGCCTGCCACTTCACAAGCAAACGCCTATCCTCACAACCTGCTGCTGCAGCTCTCTGAAGCCCTGACCAACAATCAGTTCCACGCAGCAGGAACGGTAATCGATGAGCTGTTTGCCCTTACCGGATATTACGCAGCCACTCCCGAAAAGATACCGCAGTTTATGACACAATGTATTATTGTAGATATGCTGACAGTCATCATCAACTACATGAATATGTCGCATATGAAATTTCATTCCTACAGCAATGTGTACTTCGAGACCCTCTTTTTCTGCCGCAGCTGCCCTTATGAAGAAAAAGCAGAAGAAATTGCTGCCAACATGCACTGTCTCGTAGAACTCTGCGAGCAGAAAATTACACGGAAATTTATTGATTCAGAACAGTTTTTACAGGTAATCAGAGAATTTTACTGCGATCCTAATTTTTCCATTTTCACGCTGGCAGACACCTTCAATATCAGTTCCTCTTACATGAGCCTTTTGTTCAAACAGGAGCTTCATATGAATTTTTCAAACTATCTGGCAACACTGCGCATAGACAGGGCAAAAGAGCTTTTGCGTACTACGGATATGTCCGTGGATGAGATTAGCAGCGCTGTGGGGTATACGAATGTTACTAGTTTTGGCAGGAAATTCAAGCAAGAGGTGGGGCTTACGCCCACACAGTATCGGGCAGGGATAACGCCCTAAGGCTTCGCAGCCTAGTATACATAAATTTCTTCTCACTGGACATAACTATGTTACAGCTTGGCGCTGCATTTCAAAAGCTTTTCAGAAGCCTTACAAATGAAAGCGCAGCTAAACATTTGCCCGCAAACGGCGCTCATTCCAGGAGATATACATGAAACGAGAATACAAAACCATGGACGGCAATCAGGCTGCGGCCCACGTTGCCTACGCCTACAGCGAGGTAGCCGCCATCTATCCCATTACCCCCTCTTCCACCATGGTGCACCGGATGCCACTCACGTTATCATCGCCATGGGCAGCGTCTGCGAAACCATCACAGAAGTGATTGATTATCTGGAAGCCAACGACCCTTCTGCCAAATTCGGTCTTGTAAAGGTTCACCTATACCGCCCCTTTTGCAATGAGCATCTGATAAGGCTCCTTCCTGACACCGTCACACAGATTACGGTTCTGGATCGCACCAAGGAGCCGGGCACCATAGAGGAACCGCTGTATCTGGATGTGGCTGCCGCATTAAAGGACTCTGCCTTTCCTCAGGTACCTATCTTTGGCGGCAGATACGGACTCAGATCCAAGAACACCACACATTGCTATTACCCGTTATACTCCCTATGGCTGCCAATACAATCAATGGGGACGAACAGATTTAGAAGACAGGGATTTCTCCTATCAGGGCATGTTTGATCTGGTATAAAGAGAGGTGAAAGCTATGAAAATTGCATATTGTACCAATGTATTTCCGCTGGAGGAAATACCTGCTGCCTGTATCCGGCTGAAGAAATTGGGGTATGATGGTGTGGAGCTGTGGCATCAGTTTGTGATGTCCAGATCCTTAGAGCAAATCAAAAAAGAAGTATTGGATTTGGGGTTGGAAGTGGCACAGTTGTGTCCCTACTTTAATGTAACCGGTACGAAACAGGAATTGGAAGAGACATACCGTATGGCTAAAACTTATGTAGGGATTGCCCGTGAGCTTCATTGCAGACGTATCCGCGTGTTTACCGGAAGGGTGGGAGCATCGCAGGCAACTGTTGAGCAGTACCGTCAAGGAGTGGAAGGTCTTCGGACTATTTGTCAAATGGCCCCTGATTTGTTGTTTGTTCTGGAAACACATGTCGGCTCACTTATGGAATCTACAGAAACAACGGCTCGTTTGATTCATGATGTGGGTCAGGATAATCTGAGGGTTAACCTGCAGGTACCTATGACTGTTAGCCGTGAAGATCCGTATACCTGCGCGCATGCTATCGGTCAGTATACCGTACATTTGCATGCTCATAATTGGCAGGGGGATACCGGGAATTTGGTTTGTCTGGGCGAAGGCGATTATGATTTTTGTAAATTTCTGTCCATTTTGGCAGACAAAGGTTTTGATGGTTATATTTCTATTGAGCATGGTGACCATTATGGAAAAGAAAATCCTTTTGATGTTGCGGAAAAAGAAGCGAAATATCTAAAGACAGTGATTGGAGGATTGTTATGAAACCATTGCGCATTGCAGTTGTTGGTTGCGTTGGAGTACTTCGTTTAGCGATTGTCTAGCGGAGGATATTGATGTTGTGGATATCAGTACCCCCAATTTTCTACATAAAAAGCAAGCTGTAGCGGCCATTGAAGCCGGAAAGCATGTAATCATCCAGAAGCCTTTGGCACCCTCCGTGGAGGAAGGGCAACGGATTTTGGAAGCAGCCCGGCGATCAGATAAAAATGTAGGTATGTATATGAGCACCTTTAATGATCCACTGGTAATGGATTGTGCAAGGTGCTGTTTTTATTTTATATGACCTTCATTGGTACGGAATAAAGAGGGAGAACATCCAACCTCTTTACGGAAATAACGACAGAAATTGCTTAAATCTGCAAAACCACAATCGTTACTGATAGTACTGATTGGGAGATCAGTAGAGAGCAACATTTGTTTGGCGGCAGCAACCCTGCAAAGCATGCGGTATTTCCCGATACTGTAGCCGGTGGCTTCTTTAAAACAGTGCGTCAAATAGGAAACGCTGAAGTGGTACTCGGCTGCCAGATCAGCTAAGGAAATTTCGTCTGCAGGGTTGTCCTCAAAACGTTGTTGAATTGTTTGTATCGTGCTGCTAAAGGGGTGCGCATCATAGGGAAATGCATCGGGAACATAACGATACAGTACTTGAAGCACGACATGAAGAATAGAAAGCTGGGCATTTGGGGAAGAACCCAGTTGAAATTCTTCGTACAACAAAGAAAAAAGTGTTTCTAAAGTAGGCGCAATGCCGGCTACAGGGATGACATGGCGGTGACCACTGGGGCGGTTGATAAACGGGGAAAGCAGGCGATTGCTGTCCTTCATTTGTGAAAAAGCTTTAGAGGACTTAATATTTACGTAGTAACGGGAATATGTGGGGGAATTGCTAATAAAGGAGTGATTTTCAAGCCGGCTAATAAAAATAATGGAAGGCTCGTCAATCTGAAAAATGTGCTGATCAATTTGAACCTTCACGCTACCGGAACGAACAAACAGCATTTGCTCCGAATCATGTAAGTGGGAGTGGAGGGAAATCGACCCCTCTGCTTTCACAACCAGTTCAATACAGGACATAAATACGTCCTCCTTTTGCAATAAAATTTACACAAAATTAAACTAATAAAGCCAAGCAAACAAATTTTAAATATTATACTATAAAGCTAGATTTTCTGCAATGCAGAGTAACAAATGCCTGAGTGGGAAAGAAGTGAAGGGGTTAGTGTTCAGAGGTTACTGTTCCCCCAATATCATATAATTAGAGGGATTTTAGAAAAAATTCCACCCAAAATGAGCGGGTCTGCCCACAGTAAATATTTTTATTATTCATGGTTAGAAACAGCTTCAAGTACATTCTTTAACAGTCTACCCATAAGCACAGATTAGGCTGCGTAGGTAAGAAAGCCGGCATGTGAGCATGCGCTTTTCACAACGAATTAACGGTGGTGGTAAACAGTAACTATGTAATATCAGGCAAAATGCATTATCGGGAAAAAGTAGTTGGCGTGAACTGCCATATTATGCTATAATTCAGGTAAAAGCAACAGAATACAAAATGCGGACGGCACTTATGAAACAGTAATTTGGCAATCATAAATCATATAACAATTCATTTGTTTGAGAGAAAGAGGCCCTCGGTGGATAATAAAATTATGAATGACGAAATTGAATTATTTGAATGTACAGTTAGATATTCTTTACAAGAGAAAAAGGATGTAGCCAGTGCTGTTGCAGACGGACTCATAAAAGTTTCTCTTTTCAGAAGCGAGAAGAACAACGTGCCTGGATGGCGATGTGGCACACATATAAGCCATGTTAAAAGTACATTAAAGAGAAGGCTGGAAATAAATTTTACAAAAGAAGAATTTGAATTAATTCAAAGAAAATGTGGTGGGAATGAAAATTTAAGTCAGATAAGTAATGAAGAAAAACATTTATATGACGAAATTTTGGACCGAATAATGA
This sequence comes from Acetatifactor sp., assembly GCA_045124375.1. GTDB lineage: Bacteria > Bacillota > Clostridia > Lachnospirales > Lachnospiraceae > Acetatifactor. Next base: position 7,838 of record JBGVLR010000099.1, on the reverse strand, counting down.
AGATGGTTCCATTGATTCGATTAAATGGTGGAAAAGGATTAGCAGACTATTTAGATAGTTAAGAGAACAAGATAACAGATGCTGTCAATAAGCAGATTAGTTGGCAGCATCTGTTATTTCCTTTTAAGTGAAATTCTGGATAATCTGGGTGAAGTGTTCAGGAATAAAACTTTGATCGTAATATCCCATAAGCCGCTTGTAAGATTCGTACATTTTATTATGAAAATGCGGAAACAGATACGGAGTACTACAAAATGGGTGAGGACTGGTTAAAGAAATAGTTATTCAATTTAATATGGCAAGAAAGGATGTGGAAGTATGAATATATCAATAGCAAAGGTAAAAACATCAGACCTTCCGGAGTGTTTGGAGGTCATTCATCAAAGTTTCAAAACCGTAGCAGACGCATTTGGTCTGACCCGGGAGAACTGCCCCAAGCATACAAGCTTTATCCCTCTCTCTTTCCTTGAAACGCAGATGAACTGGGGTTGGCATATGTATGCGCTGTATACCGGGGAGAAAATCATAGGATACATGTCGCTGTCCAAAGAAGGAGAAGATACTTTCGAGCTCCACAATCTGGCAGTTTTGTCGGAGTACAGACACAACGGATTGGGTAAGCTGCTTCTTGATCACGCGAAAGAAGCTGTGAGAACATTGGGCGGCAAGTCAATTAAAATTGGCATTATCGAAGAAAGCACTTTGTTGAAGAATTGGTATATTGCGAATGGATTTGTACATACCGGCACAAAGAAATTTGATCATCTGCCGTTTACAAGTGGATATCTTGAATGGAGAGCGGAACAATGATGACGGCAAATGAGTGACGTCTGGAAATATTGAATGATTTGCATACGGTGAGCGAACCACCTTGTTTTTTTCTGGCCATTTTTAGCTGAAAGTAATTTCCGAAACAAATAATTTATGGTACAATATCCTGGAAGTTATTTAAGTGAGGAGACCGGTATGAAAAAGCATAAAGTTTTAAAAAGATTAGGTATCATAGTGGGATGTATTATACTGTTTATGGTAATCATCAACATCATTCCCCCCGCCAAAAATGTAGAAAACAATCCTTTTGTTGTAGGGAAAGGAGAACTTCCGCTGATTGCTGCGCACAGGGGCGGCGGAGATAATAATCCGGAGAATACAATGCTTGCCTTCAGGGAAGCCGTAAATACGATTGGTGTTGATATTATTGAAAGCGATCTGTATTTGACCAAAGATGGATATCTGGTTTATAACCATGATTCCTATATTGATGAAACCTGCAATATTAATGGTGATCTGCCGTTAGATGAGGTAGAAGAGCTCTGCGAGAATAAAGAGAACAGACATTATATCAAAGATATGACACTTGCAGAATTGGAGCAGTATAATTTCGGCTACTATTTTGAAGAAGAAAACGGCGAGAGAATTTATAAAGATGTAACTGATTTAGAAGGTACGGGACTGCAGATTGCCACTGTGGATAAATTATTCGAAGAGTTTTATGAGACCAATCCGGATCTTATGTTCATCGTAGAGATCAAAAACAGCGGCGATATGGGCTATGAGGCATGTCGTATCTTAAGCGAAACGTTAGATCAGTATCCGGGATACAGAGATCAGATTGTTGTGGGTACCTTCCATGATGAAATAGAGGTGGAATTAAAGACCAAATATCCGGATCTGATGAGAGGTGCGCCTACGGGCACTGCAGCAAAATTCATTATTACTCAGTTCCTGGGCGTGAATCTTTTTGACAACAGCGATTTTGCATGTCTGCAGATTCCTACGAGCTATGACCTGGGAATTGAATTGCAATTAGATAAAAAGACAATTATTAAAAGAGCACACAGGAGAAATATCGCAGTTCAGTATTGGACGATCAATGATGCGGATGAAATGCGTGAATTGATAGAACTGGGATGCGATTGTATTATGACTGACAATCCGGAATTACTGAAACGTGTGCTGGAAGAATATAAATAAACATATCAGGCAAGTATATAAAACAAGCATACCGTTCACGCAGCGCTGGAATCAGACCAGGGAAAAGCCTGTTATATGTAACATATACCAATGGACTGGACATGATAGGAAGATAGTGTCAGCTTAGAAGGAAGAGGATAAAGCGTAGTTATTTTGATGCTTTATCCTCTTTATACTGTCCCGGCGTAATCCCCTCATAACGCTTGAAAGCACGCTGCAAAGTCTTGATATCTGTATAACCGGTGGCAGCCGCACAAGACTTGATAGTTTCTCCCTGTTGATATTACTTGGAGAAAAGAGTATACTTATAAATGTATGTGCCGAAAAATTACAGGCACTATAGGTAGGAGTATTGATTTAATGATAGTATTAATGATTCTGTTACTTCTTTTGTTACTGGCGCTCGTCTGGGCATTTTCCTTTGCTTTCGTCCGCAGTCCCAGGGACGGCAGCCTGGAAACGGGCACGGACGGTGTACTGAAGCCCTATGCGGAACGGATTAAAGAAGGGATCAATTTTATAGACACAAGAGAGCATACCCGTGTCTATGCTCAGAGCTTTGACGGCCTGCGTCTTGCTGCAAGCTACTATTCCTGCGATTCTGAGCGCACGGTGATAGTTTTTCACGGATATCGCTCCTGCGCAAAGAGAGATTATTCCTGTGCTGTGAAAATGTATCTGGATATGGGACTCAATGTGCTGCTGGTAGATCAGCGCAGCCATGGGGAAAGTGAAGGCAGGCTGATTACTTTTGGCATCAAGGAACGCCGGGACGTTGTGACCTGGATCGATTATGTGTTAGAACATTATGGGAAAGATATGCAGATTTTCTTAAGCGGATTGTCTATGGGAGCGTCAACCGTGATGATGGCGGCTTCTCTGCCGCTTCCGGAAAATGTGAAGGGCATCGTAGCAGACTGTGGCTTCACCTCCCCGGCTGATATCATTGCCAAAGTAGCGAAGCAAAGCTTTCATATTAACGGGAAAGCAGCAGTGGCAGCACTCAACCCTCTTTGCCGCATGATAGGCGGCTTCAGCCTGTATGAGTGTTCCACACCTCAGATACTTGCCGAGTCGGAGATTCCCATCTTGTTTATTCACGGTAAAAGCGATGATTTTGTACCCTGTGATATGAGTGTGGAAAGTTATAATGCAGCCAAGGGTAAAAAACAAATCTGCCTTGTGGAAGGGGCAGGACATGGACTGGGATACCTTGTAGACCAGGAGGGCGTAACGGCGTCACTTAAGATTTTTTTTGAAACATATGGTGCTTAAAGGAGGCAAAAGAAAATGCACAATTACAAATACGAAACCCATCTTCATACATTCCCTGTCAGTAAATGCGGGAAAGCAAGTGTCAGAGACTCCCTGCAGTTTTACAAGGACTTAGGGTATGATGGAGTGTTTATCACAAATCACTTTTTAGATGGTAATGTGAATATTGATCGTTCAGTACCGTATGAAGAGAAAATTCAGTTTTATTACTCAGACTATGAGGAAGGTGTCAAAATCGGTGAAGAGATCGGAATCAAAGTTTTCAGCGGTGTGGAAATGTCTTATGGCGGAACAGATTTCCTTATTTATGGTCTTGACAAGGAATGGTATCTTCAGAACCCACAGATCATGGACATGAAGAAAAGTGAAGAACTGAATTTCCTGATGGAGAGCGGGGCGCTTGTCATCCAGGCACATCCTTTCCGTGAGGCCGGTTATATCGATCATATCCGCCTGTTCCCCAGGAATGTTCATGGCATGGAAATTATCAATGCTAACCGCAAGGATGCCGAAAATCAGATGGCTGCCATCTGTGCAGAGCATTACGGACTGCTGAAATTCGCAGGAACAGATAATCATCTGGGCTCCAAGCAGCAAAAGCTGGCTGGCGTGTGCTTCGAAACTCCGATTGCAGACGAACAGGACTTTGTCGCACGGGTAAAAGAAGGACAGGCAGAATTATTTGAGCAACAGGTATAAGTAAAAAAGCAGCAGTTACAATAAAGTCTGCAATTTATTCAGGTATTTCTCCGCGTACTTCTTTACGGAAGGACGAGGGAGAGATACCTGTATTTTTCTTGAACATTCTGCAAAAATGTGCGGGATTTTCTGCCCCGACAGCCTCTCCTATTTCCTGAACCGTTTTCTCGGTGGTTTCCAGCAGCAGCTTGGCCTTATTGATCCTTTCGCTTGTAATATATTCGTTGATAGTACAATCAAAGGTTTCTCTGAAGATTCTGTACATCATATTTTTGGATGTATGGGAAATTCTGCACAGATTCGTTACAGACAGATCGCCGTTCAGATTTTGCGCAATGTAATCCAGAGTGACCTGTAAAGGTTTATCAAATTCGATATTGATGGCATTTGCAAATAAACTGTTGGACACGAGATGAGATACGCTTTCAAGCTGGCTGGGATTCAGATACGCTATCTTCAGATAACTTTCCCGGAGCGTCTCTTTACTTTCGTTCATCCATGCAACATTTTCATAAATATCCCCGATATCTTCCGAAGGTCTGATTCTTCCCAACATGATATATCCGCTGATAACCATATCCTTAAAAATCGGCATGACGGAATCGATGATGCCGGCATGACAGACATGTGACACAAAGCGCCTGGTTCGTTTGCATTCTCTTAGCATGTCCATATCGGAGTGGTAGCAAAGCTGCATACCGCATTCGCAGTTCTGGATCTTTTGACAGAATTCAGGCGTATTGTATGCATACGTTATGATGGTCTTGAAATCAGTGTCCAAAAGAGAGATGCTGAGACCGGTAATATTTGCAAAGTCTGAGATGATACTTTTCATTTTCTGAATGTCATATTTTATGTTCACGCAAAGCCCTCTTTTTCTGATATTTTTTTTATAATGCCATAATGAGAGGCGGCTGTCAACACTTTTGAGGGACGTGTGAACCGGACGGGAAGATTAGTCAATTATAAGGGGCGATTTGTAATTGTGCTTTTGAAAGCAGCAGTTATAATGAAACAGGCAATACAACTTAATGGTGCATAGAAGGTACATAGTACGAAATGGAGGAAAAATCAAAATGCAGTATCTTATTCTTGTCATTACCATATTAATTATGTCATCACAAAATGTTCTTATGAAGCAGTATAATGTAAAGAGCAAAAGTCAGAACAGCTTTTTGTTCTCTGCGGTATCGGCTTTGTTTGCCATGCTGTTTTTTATAATTTCATCAGGGAGCGGGCTGCAGTTTACCTCGGAATTTCTGCCGTATTCCATAGGGTTTGCGGCTGCATATGCGGCTGCTTTGGTGGGACAGAATTATGCAATTGCAACAGGATCTCTGTCAATTTCTTCCCTTGTCAGTTCTTATTCTTTGATCATTCCCACTTTATATGGAATTCTGTTTTTAAAAGAGTCACTTAAGCCGTCTGCATATATTGGCATTGTGTTGTTGTTTGTTTCGCTGTATTTTATTAATATCAAAAAGGAATCTGCCAGGTTTTCCGCGAAATGGGTGATCTGCCTGATCATTAGCTTTATTGGGAACGGTATGTGCTCGACCGTTCAGAAGATGCAGCAGCTGAAATGTAACGGTGCTTACAAGAATGAGTTTATGATAGCTGCCCTTGGCATCGTTTTTGTGATACTGACAGTGATCGTTCTTGCGAGTAAAGCAGATATCAAGACACAGTTGAAGGAATGCAGACTGTATGCGCCGCTGACCGGAATTGCAAACGGAGCCACAAATCTGCTGGTAATGGTTTTGACTGCGTTGCTTCCCACGGCAGTGTTATTTCCGTCAATTTCAGCCGGGGGAATCATTATCATGTTTGTGATTTCGCTGTTTGTGTATAAGGAGAAAATATCAAGGCAGCAGATGGTGGGATACATCATGGGTGTTGTGTCGGTTGTTTTGTTGAATCTGTAAGAAAGGATGAGGTTGTAAACCGGCTGATAAACTGCTATACTAAAGATATGGTGAGTTAGCTGGTTTGCAGCAGGAGGTGCTTATGGCAAGAACGGTAGGAATAGGGATGCAGGACTTTGAGAAAGTAATTACAAATCACTGCTTCTATATAGATAAGACGGATTTTATCCGTCAATGGTGGGAAAGCAAGGATGATGTCACTCTGATTACCCGTCCGCGCCGCTTCGGTAAAACATTGAACATGAGCATGGTAGAGCAGTTTTTTTCACTGGATTATGCCGGGAGAGGCGAGATATTTGAGGGGCTTTCTATCTGGAAGGATGAAAAATACAGAAAGCTTCAGGGGACTTATCCGGTAATCAGTTTGTCTTTTGCCAATGTGAAAGAGAGGGATTTTCAGACTACGCGGGAGAAAATTTGTCAGATATTAACGAATTTATATGTAAAATATCAATTTCTGAGAGACAGTGCTGCTTTAACGGATACAGACCGCGCATTTTTTGACAGGATTTTAGCTGTAGAGATGCGAGATAGTGATGCGACCTTTGCGCTTTACCAGTTATCGGATTACCTGTACCGCTATTATGGCAAAAAGGTTATCATTCTTTTGGATGAATATGATACCCCCATGCAGGAGGCATATGTGAATGGATACTGGGATGAGTTGGCATCCTTTACCAGAAGCCTTTTTAACGCTGCTTTCAAGACCAACCCCTGTCTGGAGCGTGCTATCATGACCGGTATTACCAGAGTCAGTAAAGAATCTATTTTTTCTGATCTGAACAACCTTGAGGTTGTGACTACTACCTCTGAGAAATATGCGGATTCTTTTGGTTTTACGGAACAAGAAGTATTTTCTGCGTTAGAAGAATGTGGGCTTTTGGAAGAAAAGGAGCAGGTGAAGCGCTGGTATGACGGTTTTATCTTCGGAGAACATAAAGATATATACAATCCCTGGTCTATTTTAAATTTCCTTGATAAAGGAAAATTTAAGGCTTATTGGGCTCATACCAGCTCCAACAGTCTAGTGGGGAAACTCATTAGGTCAGGAAATCGGTCGATCAAAGAGAAGTTTGAGAGCCTGCTGCGGGGACAGACTATTCAGTCACCTATTGATGAGCAGATTGTGTATAACCAGTTGAATGGAAATGAAAGGGCGGTCTGGAGTCTGCTGTTAGCCAGCGGATATTTAAAGGTGCTGTCCTTTGAAAGCTACCGTGATATTCCGGAGGGAACGCAGCCGATGTATGAGCTTGCGCTTACCAATTTGGAAGTAAAGCTGATGTTTCAGGATATGATACGGGACTGGTTTACAGAGGCAGAGGTGGATTACAATGATTTTGTTAAAGCATTATTGCTTGGCGATAAAAAAGCAATGAATGTCTATATGAACCGTGTGGCATTGAGTACATTTAGTTATTTTGATACGGGGAACAGACCATCCGGTGAAGAACCCGAACGTTTTTATCATGGTTTTGTGCTGGGACTGATCGTGGATTTGCAGAATCGGTATTTTATCACTTCTAACAGAGAGAGTGGATTTGGAAGATATGATGTGATGTTGGAGCCGAAGGATCCCAAAGAAGATGATGGAATCATTCTTGAATTTAAGGTATATGACCCGGATGATGAAGCAACACTGAAAGACACCGTACAGTCAGCACACCGGCAGATAGAAGAAAAGCAATATGCTGAACAGCTTCTGGCGCGAGGAGTTCCCAGAGAGCGTATTCGAAGCTATGGCTTTGCCTTTCAGGGGAAAAAGGTATTGATTGGATGAGGCCAATAGGATTTAGGACCGCTTATCTTTCGTGAGATGAGCGGTTTTTTACTTTATAGGAAAGACCGCCTTCGGCGTTCTCGTGAATTGAAAATGGCCCGCGCGGAGGCGAGCATAAACACTGGGCGACACTGATTAGAAGATATAAAAACCTTCTACTCCAGCCTCGTCGGCAAATAAGTCAT
>JBGVLR010000098.1:0-2347 GCA_045124375.1 Acetatifactor sp. | reverse complement strand
ATACAGTCGCAGCAAAAGTTAATTGGCAGTTCCGAACCGCCGATGCCAGAGTGAAGTTGAGCTCATTGTATCCTAAGTTTACTACAGCTTCCGAATAGGAAGTTGTAGTAATGCTAAATATCAACATGTCATTACACTAGTCTGAAAGACGTGTGAATCATGCTTGCATGAATGAACACGTCTTCCGGGCTAGGGAATGAGCGCCCAGTTTATGAGCAAAAATAGCTGCGCAGCAGCGAAGAGCGCCGTAGGCGCTCAAAGAACCAGAGGTTCTCAGCGAATGGGCGCTGCTGAACGGCAACTTGCTAAACGGAGGAACAACCATGCGACTAGACAAATATCTAAAAGTATCCCGCCTTATCAAACGCAGAACCGTAGCTAACGAAGCCTGCGACAGCGGCCGTGTCCTGATCAACGACAAGCCCGCCAAGGCTTCTGCCAACGTAAAAGAAGGCGACATTATTACCATCTCCTTCGGCAACAAAGACGTAAAAGTAGAAGTGCTTGACGTCCAGGAGACAGTCCGTAAGGAAGAAGCCAAAGAATTATTCCGTTATCTGTAGGACGATTACGGATCGACAGCATAATTGTCATAAATTTTCCCCCACCCTCATATATTGAAGAGAGAGAACGCGGTATAAAGGAGGGGCTTATGGAGGATTTAAAGAATACGGGAGCACACATGCACAAGGTAACGATGCTGAACAGAAGGACATGTAGCATCAACGGTGTCAATGATGTGCTTTCTTTTGACATACATGAGATTCTCCTGGAGACAGAGCAGGGAATGATGATGATCAAGGGAGATGACCTCCATGTGAATCGCCTGACTCTGGAGAAGGGAGAAGTGGACATTGATGGAAAGATAGACAGTTTCACTTACTCTGATGTGGCAGGCAACGGCGGTAAAAGCGAGTCACTGCTCTCCAGATTATTCCGCTGACAGAAATGCGGCAGGTGGAGAAGCAGTATGACTGATGAAAATATTTTTGTGCTGTATGCATTTTGCATGGGTATCTTCATTACTTTCGTGTATGATCTGCTGCGGATATTTCGGAGGGTTGTTTCCCACAATATTTTCTGGGTGTCCGTGGAAGACATTGCATTCTGGTGTTTCTGTGCGGTGGAGGTGTTTCTGCTCATGTATCACGTGAGCAATGGGACACTCAGGTGGTTTGCCGTACTGGGAGCGATGGTGGGCATGGGCCTTTATCTGAAGACAGCGAGTAGGTTTCTTGTAAAATATACCTCACTGTTGCTGCAGAAAGTTGCGGCAGTGCTTCAGAAGATCTTCGGTATCGTTTTTAAGCCGCTCTTTCTGTTAAAAGCCTGTTTGCGTAAGACTGCAGGAAAGACGGCAGGCCAGGGCAAAAGATTTATAACTTTTCTGAAAAAGAGGTTGACGGCCTTTGGAAAAGTGCTTAAAATGGTAGTATGTAAGCAATAATTTCGTGTGTAACGGGAAAGGGGACCTGTAATGGCCAGGAGGAAAGTAGCATATCGTAAACAGCGTCAGAACAGGTTCAGTATGTTCCTGGTATCTATCGTAGTACTGCTGGTTTTGGTAGCAGTTTCGGTGAGAAGCATGGAATTGCAGGAGAAGCTGGATACCTACACGGCAAAAGAGAATCAGCTGACACAACAGATAGAGGCTGAAGAGGAGCGGGCAGAGGAAATCGAGGAGTACCGCAAGTATACCCAGACGAAGAAGTTTGCGGAAGAATATGCCAAGGAGAAGCTGGGGCTGGTGTATGAAGATGAGATCCTGTTTAAGCAGGAGGATTAAGGTCTCAGACAGTGAGATGCAGGACGGGTGAATAGATGGTCGGGCGGATGAATTGATGACCGGCAGGATAATAAGATGACAAGAGCAGATGTGAGTAGTCATGTCTGCTTTTTTTGTCGCATAAAAATCTCTGCCCCCTGCCTAGTTTTGACAAAAATCATTTTGCGCAAGGTCTATACTACCTATAAAAATAAGGGCACGAGACTTGTTTTCGCAGGACAGGCTCCCGGCGCAGAAAAGAGGTAGCAAGTGAAAGGAAAAACGCAAATAGAAGATGCAAGAGCACTGGAGGTATCAGATTACGGCAAACGCAGGCTGCTGACTTATGCTGATTCATTTAGGGAGCTTGCCAAAAGTATGGAGGAGGGACTGGCTGGTTCTGTGGAAGCTGGTTCTATGGAAAACATTTCCGGGGAAGGGGCCTTGCGGGAGCCGGAAGAGAGAGGAGAATTGCTCCATACCAGAAGGCTGCAGGAGAACCAGCAGATATTGTGCGATAATCTGAATGAAATGGCACAGATCATGGATAAAGTGGCATCGGAGGTATTTCGTCTGCGTCCC
>JBGVLR010000097.1:0-3064 GCA_045124375.1 Acetatifactor sp. | reverse complement strand
ATCTTTACCTCCTTATTATGGTCTAGATAAATATGATGCCATGATTATAATTTTATGTAAAGAAATCCACGCTCAGTTCACCTAAAACACTGGGCTGAGCCCACATTTCTTTACATAATATAATTCTTTACATAACCCTTGTTATGACAATCTTTACATAACAAGGGCAAAATAGAAAAATTCCATCAGAAGGTAGACCAGTTTATTGCCGAGATCCGGGTGGCAAAGGTGCATTCAGTGGAAGAACTGAACCAGAAATGGAAGTACTTCTTAGAACAGGATTACCAGAAGGAAGCCCATGATGGAATCCGGGAGTATTATGAATCCCAAGGGGTGAAAGTACCAGCAGAAGGGATAACACCATTGCAGGAGTTTACAAGGGATACAAAGGGATTGGTATTTCTGGATACAACAGTTGTAAGTGACGCCTTTCTTCATCATGAGAGGAGAAAACTGGATAATGCAGGATGCTTTTCTTTTGGAGATGTGAAGTATGAGGCAAGTACAGCCCTTGCGGGTGCAGAGGTGGAAATCGCCTATGACCCGATGAATACAGCCACCATAAAAGTACTGTATCGGGACATGGAACCGGTTATTGCACATCGTGTAAGAATAGAATCCTTTTGTGATAAGACCCCGTCTGTTCCGGTTGGGATGACGGAAACGGTTCCTGAAACATCAAGATTTCTGGATGCATTGGAAAAGAAGTATAAAGAAGACCATCAGCTGATGGCCAATGCCCTTTCTTTTGGGGAATACGGAAAGGCAGGTGGCAGCCATGTATGAGGAATTCTTTGAAATGATGAACACACCATTTACCAGGGATATCCCGGCAGACAGGCTGTACAGTTCGAAGCAGATTGAAGATGCCATGGGAAGACTGACTTATGTGGCGGACAGACAGCTGTTTGCGGTAGTAACAGCAGATCCGGGATGCGGAAAGTCAACGCTTATCCGGATGTTTGGAGAAAGACTGGCAAAGGATAAATATATGTTGCTGTATCTGTCGGATTCCAAACTTACGCCCAGATGGCTGTATGCGGGACTTTTGGATCAGATGGGACTGGAAGCCAGGTTCTATCGGGGAGACTCGAAGAGACAGTTACAGAAGGAAATCGAAAATGTAAGGAATGTACAGAAAAAGAAAGTAGTCTTCGTACTGGATGAAGCCCATTTGCTGGGGAAGGAAACACTGGAGGAATTCCGTTTTCTTCTGAATTACAGATTTGATTCAGCAAGTCCCATGAGTCTTATACTGGTAGGTCAGACAGAACTGTGGGATCAGAAGTTAAGGCTTCAAAGTTATGCAGCCATTCGTCAGAGAATCGATATGAATATCGTGTTAAACCGTTTGGACAGGGCAGAGACCGGAAAATATATCACAGCACATATGGCATACGCGGGGGTGAAACAGGATTTGTTTACAAGTGGTGCTGAGGACGAAATCTTTAAGGTATCCGCCGGCATACCGAGAATGATAAACAGAATCTGTGAGAAAACGCTGATGTACGCTTATCAACAACAGAAAAGGCTGATAGACGGGCATATGGTGAGGTTTGTAGCTGACCATGAGATGCTAAAGGGGGTGGAGAGTTGAAAGGAATTGGAATCCCTTTTAAAGCATACACAGCAGCATCACCATCCCGGAAATGGGAGGGAGAGATTATACCGATACAGTTATCGAAGGAGCCGTATGAAGTAGAAATCAATGCAAGGGACAGTTGGTTTCATGTATTGATAGGACATCACTGTTATGGAAGATTCATTTGTATTCCAAACTGGAATGTAGGAACGGAAATGAGTTCTTTTGAAGACGTGTTCTGGAACAGGGAGCGTCTGGAACAGTACACGAAGCTCAACAGGGTGGATGCAAGCAGTGTCGCCTGTGGTCTTGCAGCATTGGCGGAGCATTTTGAAATATAAAACACGGGCGTGGAAACACGCCCATGACGAATGACAGAAATATGGGTAACATCGAGACAGCGAATCAGAGTAATTTGGTGTCAGCTCATGGAATTTTTAACAAGATTGGGAAGGTCATAGCATATATGGATATGGGAGTGAGTCTGGAAGAAATAGCGGTAAAGCTTAATGTGACATTGGGGGAAGTAAAGCAGACAATACATCAGTGCCCGGACTGACATTCACATCAGCCCGGGCACCGCTATAACAGGGAACAATATGTATGTGACAACATATTGTCATACATTCAGTTATTATTACTAAGTATCTCTAAGTATTTGTGAGTATTCTATTCATCTGCTTTCTTAGCAGCATAGTAGTCATCGAACAGCTTATTAGCTGCATTTAAAGTATCCTTGCAAATGTCAGGCAAATCCTTTCCCCATGATTTGGTTGCCTCTTTGAATCCTTTTTCCATCGCAGCCTGCATTTTCTTCATCTTCTCTACATCATCTCCGGCAAGGGCACTTGCGAAATCGAACAGTCTCTGTGAAGTCTGTGATACTCCCCAGTAACCATTTTCCGAAATGTCTTCCTGAGCCTGAGCTTTAGTCTCCGGGTCTACTGTGAAGTTGCCCTCTGCGAGGAATCTCCATATAGAATCAGAGTCATCATTTGCAATGGCTGAGGTCTTAGCCTGCTTATTCATCATCTTGGTAACGAGAGAAACAAGATTCTGCTGTCTTGCCTCCTGGTCAGCCTTAAGCTGGTCAACAAGTGCAGCCCTGTCAGCCTCACTCATCTTATTGATAGAGTAAGCAGCTTTCTTAACACTACCCTCTGCCCCCGACTTCTCATATACAGCAGCCTTATCCTCCACAGCTTTATCCGTATTCTTATTAACCCTGTCCTTAGAAGAATCTACCTTTGAATAAGCTGAATATGTATCTGTATACTGAGAACCTGAAATTGAATTTAAACTCATACCTTCCTCCTTAATATGTGCAAATTAATAAGTAAACATATGTAACTGTTTTTCTTTGTACATCTATATCGGATTATATCAGCAATATATTAACCGCTTTAGAAATTCTTCTTATCATCTTAAATATCTTCTGTTATAATTAGTTGTAGTTGTTTACGTATGGCTTCAACAACCTAC
>JBGVLR010000096.1:0-28717 GCA_045124375.1 Acetatifactor sp. | reverse complement strand
GCAGGGGAATTTAGTTCCCGATGGAAAATGGTACGCAGATACCGGTTGATAAGTGCATTATAGCACATGCATCTACGAAAAGGGTGATCCTTTTGTTTTTTAGGTTTTAAAGTTTGATTGCAGCCCTAAGCTGCGGTATGGAATAACTATAGTATAATGTTCTTAACGTGAATAGTCTATTAGTATTATGGGTTATAGTATGCTGAAGGATTAATAGCGTTAGCTTCCACATTATTATATTAGGAGGAGTTATTATGATATCTGGAAAATTACATATGAAAAGAATGATAGGTTTAGTGTTAGCTGTTGTAATGGTTATATCCATGATGCAAAATGTGAATATGACTGCAGTGGCTGCACTGACCACTGATACAAGAGTATCAGATCCATCTACTATGGATGGGTGGAAGGGATTGTTCGGAAAGGATGTACTGTCTACGGAAAATGCAGGAAGCGTGTGGACAGATAAATCAGTTTTCACCGATAACAGTGCATTTAACGGAACAGGAATCACCATGAAAGGGTCTAATGACAGCTTCCTGGTTGCCTTGTCTGCCGTTGCATCCAATACTTCAGTGACGGGTATGTCTAATGCACCTACGGATACCATGTTGATTCTGGATCTTTCCAGTTCCATGTATACACAGAATAATTACAGAAAGCCGGACACTGTGAAGACGATGCTGAAAAGCGTCAACACTGCCATTGACAATCTCCAGAAGCTCAATATACATAACAGAGTAGGTGTTGTCGTTTATTTTGGTGGAGAAGATCGCCTTCAGTCCAAGAGCACATGCAGTGAGATTCTGCTTCCCCTAGATCGCTATACACCGGGTAATAACACAGATTATCCTTATCTGCAGGTTACCCTTCAGAGTGATGGGCAGTTAAAGTCTGTAGCTGTAACCGGCGGGGTAAAGAATTCTGGTAATAAATCGGTTACAGGAAGTCACACTGTCACTACCATAGCAGGAACTTATATGCAGCTGGGGCTTTTGGATGCCATGAACCAGCTTCTTAAAGCAGATACTACAATTCCGGCAACGGCGGAATGGCAGGCAGGTGAGACGAGAGTTCCTGTTTTTGTACTGATGTCAGATGGTGAGCCTACCGCTGCTACTGCCAACTATACGAAAAAGGAAGAAGCGGGCATGGGTAATAATACGGTATCTATAAGAAACCCTGCGGAGACCGATTTTGTTACACAGCTTACAGCTTCTTATGCAAAGGAAATGGTAGATAACCATTACGTTGCCACGGAACCCATCTTTTATACGTTGAGCCTGGGAACAGATATCAGTCTGGATGTTATGGATCCCAAGAACAATGACAAGAACATGGAAGCAGTCCGTAAGAATCCCGGTGCCTATACCTCAGAGCAGCAGACGGATGCTACAACGAATAAAACCATTAATGGCTATTGGGATGATCTTTTAGCCAATAGTGCGGTTAATATAACGGTTAAAAACAGCCCAAACGGGTGGGCGAATCCAACAGTAATCAAATACTACACTGTTAAGAAAACTACAATTAATGGGGCTGCATTCCCTGCAAGCACAGAAAGCAAGTATTATGTGGATAAACACTTTGAAGCCCAAAATGCCGACCAGCTTGCGGATGCCTTTGAATCCATTGTAAATGAAATCAGTATGCAGTCAAAATATTATCCTACCCTGGTAGAAGGAAATGAGGATGTCAGCGGATATATTTCTTTCGTAGATAAAATCGGCAAATATATGAGTGTTACCGATATTAAGGGTATTCTAATCGATAACAGGCTGTTCTCCGGAGCAGAGCTTGCTTCCAATTTCGTCAGCGGAGGCGGCAAGCTTGGTACAAAAGATAACCCAACTGCTTTGGGAGATGAGATGGTCTGGGCTGTTCAGCAGCGCCTGGGTCTTGCAACTGTTGATGCGGCAAGAACGCTGATAGGTCTTGCATATGACAATGGACAGCTTGCCTATAATGAAACTACCGGAGAATTCTCCAACTATATCGGCTGGTATGCCAATGCTGCAGGTGAGTATCTGGGCTTCTGGCATGAGGGCATTACTACAATGCCGGATCCTTCAGATCCTGCATTGACTGATAAAACAAGACCTGCTTATATTATAAAGAGCTATGGCTATCTTGGCGCAGTGGATGAATCCCAGGGTGTTGCGGCATCAGACATGATGTATGCTACCGTGCAGGTAAGATATAACATAGCTACAGGTGAAGAATCCGTGATACTGGCTATTCCTGCAGCCCTTATACCTGTAGTAAGTTACGATGTAACACTGGATGAGAATAATGAGATTGAGAAGCTTGAAGTAACAGGTGCAGATTATCCCATCCGCCTGGTATATGAGGTTGCGCTGGATGAGGGAATTAACGAATTTACTGTGCTTGATTCTGACGTAGTGGATGCTGATTATGTGAAAGAGAACACAGATGCTGACGGTAACGTAATGTTTTATACCAATCAGTATGAAGTGGATAATACCACAGGATACGGAAAAGTAAATACCTATTCCTATTTCAGACCGTCTCACCAGAATGAAAAGTATTATTATCAGGAAAATGCTACGATATATACCGATCAATCAGGCACGAAGTATTCGGGAATCACAGCACCTGACTCTACCGGAACTTACTATCGTTCCTACACTG
Organism: Acetatifactor sp.; assembly: GCA_045124375.1. GTDB lineage: Bacteria > Bacillota > Clostridia > Lachnospirales > Lachnospiraceae > Acetatifactor. The sequence continues at coordinate 26,065 of JBGVLR010000096.1, read as the reverse complement.
TTTACAGCAAGAACGGATCATTACAGAAGAAAACCGTATACAAACAGTTGTCTGAAGAGGCTCTTCAATCAGCATTGAAAAAGGATGACAACACGTGGTATATTCCTGCCGGAAATGTTCGTGCAGATCTGAATAGCTCTACAGTGAATAAGACACAAAATCTGACCCAAACTTTGAATATTGTAAATGAACCCTTCGTTGATATTTATAATCACAATGTTAACGATACAAATCACAGTTTTGTGGTTGGAGCGACTCTGGGCAATAACGGCCGTCTTGCTATAACACCTGCAACAGGCATTAAACTCAGCAAGACGGTGGAAGGGAATAGTGGGGACAGTAACACGGTATTTGAGTTTGTGATTACCTCAGATACTTCCGAAAGTAAGACGTACAATGCCCGAAAGGTTGCGGCGGACGGTACGGCAACAGACACGACGGTTACCTTTACAAATGGTGTTGCACGTGTTTCACTTAAGAATGCCGAGACCATGTATATTACAGGCATGACTGCCGGTAAAACGTACACTGTGACAGAAACTCCGCTTGAGGATTATGTAGTTGCTTCCGTAAACAATGATTCTACTAAGACACAGGCTGTTGTTACGTTGGCAACCGGAAAATTCAGTGATATAGACTATGTGAATAGAACCAGAGGCACAGGCAATCTTGTAATAAGCAAGTTCATTGAGCATGATCTTGGCGCAGATTATACAATTCCTGCTGACAAGAAATTTACTATGGATGTTACGCTTACATTGAATGGTAAAGTGTTGGCGAACAGGACTTTCAAGGCAGAGGATACTGATAAGGCTGTCAGCTCTGTAACAACTGATGCTAATGGAACCTTTACTGTGACACTGGGACACAAACAGCAGCTGGAAGTATATAACCTGCCGGAAGGAACGGTCGCTTCTGTGGTCGAGCACGATTATAGCGGAAGCGGATTTGAACCGACATATTATGGAAACAATGTTGCAGGTGTTAATGCCGTTGAAATTGATAAAAATACAGCTGCGACAGTAGTAGTTAAAAATGTATATACTCCTGATGCGGCACCTGCCGCCATAGTAGTGAGCGGTGTAAAGAATGTTACGGATGTGGACGGTAATTCCGCCTGGAAGACGGGTTATAATTTTAAAATGACACTCCAGAAGTATGATACAGCCAATCATCAGTGGTTGAATGTTGCAAGTGATACGGTAAGTGCCGGAGATACGGACACTTCGTTCAGCCTGGATATGTCAACACAGGTCTTCGACAAGCCGGGTACTTATTCCTATCAGGTAATCGAAGAGATACCGGCAGATACAGACAAAATTGAGCATATTCTTTACGACACAACTTATCACACTTTCTCAGTGATAGTAGGCGATGAGGACATGGATGGTAAGCTCGAAATTACGAATGTACATTCTGAACATGCCAATAAGAACTTTGCCAAGGATGCTGACGGCAATTGGATCGTATCGTCACTTGACTTTAATAATACTTATTACAACACCGTTCCTGCTATCGTAGTGATTGATATTGAGAAAGCCCTTGAAAACCCGTCCGGAAGCTCCGAAGCTACTCTTGCCGGATACCAATTTAGGCTTTATAAAGATGCAGATGGCACAATCCCTGTCAGCTCCGCAGATGTCAGCGGAGGCGATGCTGTTGCAATTACCGATGCTGTAGGGGAAGCGAGACTGGCACTGACCTTTGACAGTGAGGGGACATATACTTACTATCTGCGTGAAGTGAACGCGGAGGTCAAAGGCGTAACTTACGATGATCATGCAGCTAAAATTGATATTACTGTTACTGGTACTCCCGGTGGTACCTATAGTGCTTCTGTATCCGGGAATGACGCGGTTACCGTTTCAGGCGGCGACATGATATCAACGAAGTTTACGAATGAATATCAGCCCGAGCCTGTAACAATTGATATCGATGTAGATAAAACGCTTGATGGCAGAGATATGAAAGCAGGAGAATTTAGCTTTGAAATCAAAAAAGCAGATGGTTCTGCATTTGATATTCTGCTGCCTGTTGATCAGACCTCTGACAATCAGATGTCCGGTAATCAGACTGTCGGTATTAAGCTGATGTCAGATACCAAGTTGACCGGAAGTAATGATGTAAATGGAGATGTTACATTTAACGGCTCACTCTATTTTGACAAGGTAGGAATTTACAATTTTGAGGTTGTGGAAACATCTGATGATAGTAAAGGAATAACAACAGATAAGACGGTATATGAGGTTGTAGTGACTGTTACTGATCATAAAGGAGAGCTTAAAGCCGACTATGATGTTCTCAATGTGATAGGAGAGGATATTGTTTTCCATAATAGTTACGAGGCGGCTGATGTTACACATACCGTTCAGGGAACGAAGATTCTAAACGGCAGAGTACTTGTAAATGATGAATTTACTTTCATTCTTTCTGAAGCTGAAGAAGACGGTAGTATTTCTGTCGATGCAAAGACCTGGGAAGCCAAAAACTTCTCTGACGGACACTTTGCTTTTGATCCGATTACCTTTACGGAAACAGGAGAATATTACTATGTAGTATCTGAAGTACCTGCATCTATAGCGCATGGAATACAGTTTGACCAGTCGAAATACCTTGTTAAGATCACTGTGACAGATAATGGTGAGGGGAATCTTGTGGCGACTCAGACCATAACCGGGCTGGATACCTCTGCTGTAGATGAAATTAAATTTATCAATGAATACGTACCGGATTCTGCTAAGGCACAGATTTTCGGTACTAAGATACTTCATGACAAGACATTGAACGCCGGAGATTTCAGCTTCGAGCTTTATGAATCCGATGCTTCATGGACTACCGGCAATAAGTTGGAAAATGTTAAGAACAGTGCAGATGGAACCTTTAAGTTTACTGAATGCTCATTTGAGGAAGTAGGAAGCTGGTATTATCTTGTAAAAGAGGTAAATGGAGGTCAGGTCATTGACAATGTCTCCTATGACGACAGCATATTCCGAGTAAGAATTGATGTGACAGATAATCTTACAGGTGTGCTGCATGCCACAATTGTCATAGCTGATGAAAGTGATATGCCTCAGGCAGGTATCGTCTTCGAAAATGATTACCAGAACCCTGATATGCCGGATAATCCCGATACGCCTGATAACCCTGATACACCGGACAATCCCGATACACCGGATAATCCTGACACACCGGATAATCCTGATACACCGGATAATCCCGATACACCGGATGATTCCGATACACCAAACGATTCTGATACGCCGGATAATTCCGATACACCGAGTCGACCGGATACCGCGGTTACAGGGGATGAATCGAATGCCGGAATCTGGATTGTACTTATCGTGATAGCTGCTATTGGAATAATAACAGTTGTTGTATACAATAAAAAGAAACGCTAATGAATAATAAAGCCTCAGACCAAGTTCTTAAAGATTACTTGATCTGAGGCTTTATAAATGATGCGTGGATAGCGGTGCAAATATCCACGCATCGTTACTTTTTATAAATAAGAAAAATTTGTAAAGAATCTTGAATCTTTTTTTCTCTGTGTTACGTTATATATATTGAAAGCGGATAGGAGGTGGAGAAAATAGATTCAAAAGAGAATTTTATAAGGCTTATAAATCAGTATAAGAATCTGATTTTTTCCATTTGCCTGAAGCTGACAGGTGATTATTTCGCTGCCGAAGATCTGACACAGGAGACCTTTATTTCCGCGTACCAGCATTGGGATGAATTTGAGAAAACGTCAGAGAAAGCATGGTTATGCCGTATCGCAAGTAACAAGAGCATTGATTATTGCAGGGCAGCTTCCAGAAGAAGCGTGCCAACGGAAGAAGAAACACTTGGGGAAAGTCTGATAGACAGATCGGAACCGCTGCAGAATGTTCTGAATCAGGAAGTGATGCAGGAATTGGAACATTGCTGTAAAGCACTGTCGCCGCCATATAATGACGTGGCTCTGAAGCATTTTCTGGAAGGAAGAACTGCGAAAGAAATAGCAGAGCAGTCAGGAGTAGGACTTAACACGGTTAAGACGCAGATTTATCGGGCAAGAGAAATGTTGAAAAAATCTTACAGGAAGGAGATGCTGATGGAATGAAGTTAGGAAAGGAATATTTAACAGATGAAGAACTGGAACAATTGATCCTGGATGTGGAACAAAAGGACCTGGTTGCGGCACCTCCGGACCTGGTGGACGACATTATGGCCGGTATCGATGCAGCGAGCGGAATGCACTCAGGGAATGGAGAGGGCGCAGAGTACGGAAGACGTCCGGAGCAAAGAGGAGGCTCAGAACATAAAGTAAAAGAATTCCGTGATTACTGTTTCAGAGTCCTGACATCAGTTGCAGCAGCAGTTGCCATTGTATTTCTGCTGCCCGGGCTTGCGGACTCCCGACATCAGGATGTACCTGCAAGGCAGGAAATGGTAACACCCGGAAAATATGCAACGAAAGAGGAAGCAATGAATGATGTGGGGATATTGTCACAGACACTGGGCAACGTAACTATTTTTGATGATAAGGATATATTAAAATTTTTCAGAGAAAGAAATGGAGGATGATATTATGATTCAAAAAAAGAACAGGTTTTTTACTTTTATTTGTTCCTTGTTACCGGGAGCGGCAGAAATGTACATGGGATTTATGCGTAGGGGCAGCAGCATTATGGCTATTTTTTTCCTGAGCATTATTATCCCGTCTATTTTGATGATAGGTGATGCCTTTATACTGATTGCAGTATTGATCTGGTTCTACAGTTTTTTCCATGCCAGAAATCTGGCTGCATGCAGCGAAGAAAAATTGCAGAGTCTGCCGGATGAGTTTATCTGGGAATCTTTCACAACGGGAAGAAAGTTTTCCGTGTCAGATCCGACATTAAGAAAGTGGGGAGCTTATATTCTGATCATATGCGGTGCAATCTTACTTTGGAATAATATTTCTTCTATGATCTATCGACTGATACCGGATAGTATGTGGGGGTATCTGGCACCATTGGTTGAACGGATTCCACAAGTTGTGATTGCCATTCTGATCATTGCCATTGGTGTTAAAATGATTATGGGCAAAAAGGAGGAAATAGATGGAGAGGGAAAGTAATGTACCGACATACCGGACGCACAGGGTAGGCTCCGTCACCGCCGGCCTGAGCATGGTAGCATTCGGAGTCATGCTGCTGCTTCATTCGTTGCTGGGAATCATGAGTTACAGTGCTATTTTTTCATGGTGGCCGTTAATCTTGATCGGGATGGGGATTGAGTTATTGATTTCCAATTTTCTGCAGAGAAAGGTTATTTATGATAAGGCCGCGGTGTTCCTTTTGATTGTCATGACATTGTTTGTGATGATCATGGCCGTGGCAGATATTTGCATGAAACAAGCAGTGATATATTGGTAAACAGGAAAAGGAGATGCTGAAAGAATCAGCGTTTCCTTTTTTGCATAAGCCCTTTTTCTTAAAAAGATTTTAAGAAAAGCTTAAAGGAAATGATAGGAAGGTCTGGTAAAATACTCAAAAGAAAGTAAAACAATATTTAAGGAACTGCGGGAAGAGAAATTATTTGAGAAGGCGCCTTGCTGGAGCAGGGTTACAGAGCATGCGCTGAAGTACGGAAATGTATCACATGGGGAGGTATTAGCAAGAGCAATGCAGTTACTTTATAACGATACGGGAAAATGGTGTTGGCCTGAAATCCCGGAGAAATACTGGGAAAGGGCAGTGGAGGAGCTGATAGGTTAAGGCTTGCTGAGGAAATCTGAACTGTTATTGCGGGAGAAATAAAAGTTTAGGAGATTTTTAGAAAAGTGTTGACAAATATTGGTTAGTTGCGTATAATCTGTAAGCGGTTAGGAAAAACTAACAAAGTTTATAAATGACAAACATCGCGCAAAATAGGGATGTTGCCAAATAAAAGAGAGCAGATGGTGGTACGTATGAGTTTGAAAGATGCTGTTGAAGGAAAAGAATATATTATTCAGCAGATAGAGACTGATGATGACGAGTTGAATTCTTTCCTGTTTTCCCTTGGTTGCTACAGTGGAGAAGCCATTACGGTAGTTTCTCATTTGAAAGGCGGCTGCGTTGTATCCATCAAGGACGGAAGGTATAATATCGACAATCAGTTGGCAGAAGCTATTATTATTTAATTGGTTACAGTTTCCTCGTCTGCTGCGGGCAGGAAAAGCGCATGCTTGCATGCGGCTTTTCCTGCTTGGACTGAAGGGTGAACTACAATTTTAATTGCGATAGCAGTCATTCGGTTATGAGCGGCGCGGAAAGCGGAATGAGACTGGGCTTGCGGATTGCAAATATCCGATTGATAACAATCTACTGATTATTTTTTTGAATAATAGTTAGCATTTACTAACAACTGTTTGCATAAACTTATCCGAGAGGATGGTTTGAAGTCAGATACATAAGGAGGAAACCCTGATGAGAATCGCATTAACCGGTAATCCCAACTCCGGTAAAACCACAATGTACAATGCCTTGACCGGCCGTAATGAAAGGGTTGGTAACTGGGCAGGTGTAACTGTTGACAAGAAAGAGCACCCCATTAAAAAGGCTTACTATGCAGGTTCTGAACAGTTGATCGCTGTTGATCTTCCCGGTGCTTATTCTATGTCTCCGTTTACAAGTGAAGAGAGTATTACAAGTTCCTATGTGAAGAAAGAAAATCCTGATGTTATCATTAATATCGTGGATGCTACCAACTTAAGCCGCAGCCTTTTCTTTACTACGCAGCTGCTGGAACTGGGGATTCCTGTTGTTGTTGCACTGAACAAGAGTGATATCAACGAGAAGAAGGAAACTAAGATTGATGAGACTGTGTTGTCTGAAACTCTTGGCTGTCCGGTGGTAAAAACCGTTTCCACTTCCGCAGATGGTTTGAAAGCAGTGGTGGAAGCTGCCGTATCGAGAGTAAATACCACACAGAAAGCTCCATACAGTCAGGGAGATGTGGATCTGACAGATAAACATGCAGTAGAAGCCGCTGACCGTAAGCGTTTTGAGTATGTGAATAAGATTGTAAAGAAGGTTGAGAACCGTAAGGTTTTGACCAAAGATAAAAATGTCGGGGATAAAATTGACGCAGTCCTGACAAACAAGTGGCTCGGTATTCCGATTTTTGCTGTTGTGATGTGGCTGGTATTTGTGATTTCCCAGGCTTGGGTAGGACCCTTGATCGCAGATACACTGGTAGCATGGTTGGAAACCTTCCAGGAATGGGTGGGTGGTTTAATGGAGAATGTATCGCCTTTGCTGTATGCTCTGGTAGTGGATGGTATGATTGGCGGTGTGATTGCCGTTATCGGTTTCCTTCCTCTGGTTATGGTAATGTACTTCCTGATTGCACTTTTGGAAGATTGCGGATATATGTCTCGTGTTGCGGTGGTACTCGACCCGATCTTTAAGAAGGTCGGTCTTTCCGGAAAATCTGTGATTCCTTTCGTTATCGGCATTGGATGTGCGGTTCCCGGCGTTATGGCAAGCCGTACTATCCGTAACGAGCGTGAGCGCAGAGCGACTGCTATGTTGACGCCTTTCATGCCTTGCGGTGCAAAGATTCCTGTAATTTCTCTGTTTGCAGGTGCATTCTTTGACAATGCAGGCTGGGTAAGTACACTGATGTACTTTACAGGTATTGTGTTGATTTTCCTCGGCGCTCTGCTGGTGAATAAGATTGCAGGTTATAAGGCGAGAAAATCTTTCTTCATCATTGAACTGCCTGAGTATAAGGTTCCCAGTTTATGGGGAGCGTTCAAGTCTATGTGCAGCCGTGGCTGGGCATACATAGTAAAAGCTGCTACCATTATTCTGCTTTGCAATACCGCAGTGCAGATCATGCAGACTTTCAACTGGAAATTCCAGGTTGCTGAAACTGCTGATTCTTCCATCCTTGCTTCCATCGCAGGTCCTTTTGCTTATCTGCTGGTACCGATTGTCGGCGTTCTCAGTTGGCAGCTGGCAGCTGCAGCCGTTACCGGCTTCATTGCAAAAGAAAATGTGGTTGGTACACTGGCTGTCTGCTTCGTTGGACTTGAAAATCTGATTGATACAGAAGAACTTGCTATGCTGGAAGGTGCCGGCGCAGAAGTTGCAGGCATTATGGCTATCACCAAGGTTGCCGCGCTGGCTTACCTGATGTTTAATCTTTATACACCGCCTTGTTTTGCCGCTATTGGTGCTATGAACTCTGAGATGAAGAGCGGCAAGTGGCTTTGGGGTGGTATAGGCCTCCAGCTGAGTGTGGGTTATACGATTGCTTACTTTGTGTATACTATTGGTACTCTGATCACTGCACCGGCTTCGCTGAATGTGGGCGCTGCTATTGCCGGATTGGCTGCAGTTGCAGTTATGGCAGGTATTATAATATGGCTGATCTGCAACACAGATAAGAAGCTGAAAACAGAATATGCCCTGGGCAAGTAAAATATGGAAAATATAATTGTTATTTTAATAGTTCTGATTATTATCGGCAGGATTGTCCGTTATCTGTACAAAGCAAAAAAGAGAGGTCAGACATGTATTGGCTGCCCTTATTCAAAGCAATGCGGCGGAAAATGCGGCGGTGGCAATCATAGCCAGGCAGATAATACAAAATAAGTATTGTTAAGGGGATGCGTACAGGAGGTTGTGCGCATCCTTTTTTCGAATGCTTTTTCTTTTTCCTGGTTTTGTGTGCGTCTATCAATCGTCTGGGTCTGGATGCCTTCAAGGGCAACAATCGTTGGCATTATTTATTGGCATTATTTTGTGACGAATCTATTAATCCTGGTTGACAACAGTAACACATATCGATATAATGAGGTTGACAGGAGTAATACGAATGGAGGGAGAATATGAATAAAGAAAGTATTATTCTGCAGCAGAGCGAGTGGTATATCATGGAGAAGCTCTGGGAGGAGAGTCCCAGGACCATTGTGCAGCTGTATCATGCTCTGGAGGTGGAGCCTGGCTGGAGTAAGAGCACGGTGAACACGTTGCTTGGCCGCATGGTGGATAAGGGAATCATTTATTATGAAGACGGTGGGAAAGCCAGGCAGTATTATCCCCGTGTGCGGCGGGAAGACGCGGCACTTGCGGAGACAGAGAGCCTGTTAAAACGTGTCTATCAGGGTTCAGTCAGTATGATGATGAGTACGCTGGTGAAAAAGAATGCGCTCAGTGATGAGGAGATTGATGAGTTGTACGAGATTCTCCGGAAAGCGAGGTAGCTTATGGCAGAGGTTATGATCACTTCAACGATCCTGATTCTGGCACTGATTCTGTTTCGCAGGATCTGCAGGGGGAAAATCAGCAGGCGACTGCAATATGGGCTGTGGTTACTGGTAGTCATTCGGCTGCTTGTTCCGGCACAATTTTTTACAAGCTCCTTAAGCGTGATGCAGCTCATCGATTATGCAGGGGAGGCAGTCTATGAGCAGTGGCAGACAGTAAATATCGGTGGGCAGGGGGATGCAGCCGGTAAAGGACAATCGGCAGATTTGCAGGCAGATGGGGCAACTGCTGGTAAGGCGGCAGACGGCAAAGCGGCAGCCGGCAAAGCGGCAGCTGGCAAAACGGAGGCAGCCGGCAAAGCAGAGACAGATGGCTGGGCCGGAGACGCTGATAAAGCCGGGGAAACCGGCCGGACCGGACAGTGGGATATGCAGGCAGAAAGGAATCTGCCTGATAGCAGTCTACAGTTATGGAACGGAGCTCAGGCCGGGGCGGACGGAGCAGAAGGAAAGGGAAACTTTGCCTGGGGGATTGGTGAAAGTAGGCTGGGAGTCTTCCCAAAAGTATTACCGGGAATCTACATAGTGGGAGTATTTTTAATAGCCGGTTGTCTAATCGTATGTAATCTGCGCTTTCGCAGAAAGCTTGCCGCAGGCAGGCAACGGATCGGACAGGAGGGCAGGCTGAAGGTCTATCTGGCAGAACAGCTGGAATCTCCCTGCCTGTGCGGCTTCTTTGCACCGGCGATTTATATAAATGAGCCAGGTCTTGCATCTGAGGAGCGAACAAGGCATATTCTGGTCCATGAGATGACTCATTACAGGCACTTAGACCATATCTGGGCTGTGATCAGAAGCATTTGCATTACCCTGTATTGGTTTCATCCGCTGGTGTGGGTGGCGGCAGTGCTCTCCATCGAGGATAGTGAACTGGCCTGCGATGAAGGTACCCTGGTTCGATTGGGAGAAGAAAACAGACAGGCTTATGGGCGCACGTTGATCGAGATGATGACGGCCAGGAGAAGGAGTGAACAGTTACTGTATTGCGCAACGGGCATGATCAATGGGAAGAAAGAGATCAGGGAGAGAATCACTGCAATTGCGGATTATAAGAAGCACATGATATGGACCGGCGTTTTGGTGGTGGCATTTGCATTGCTGTTGTCGGCCTGTACGGCAGGTGCTGCTTCCATTGAGGAGGATGAAAGCGGGCAGTCCGATGTATCAGTTCAGAATGACAAAGAGGGTCAGTCCGATGCATCTGTGCAGAATGGCGAAGACGGGCAGCCTGACATCTCCGGTGAGAATGATGCCGCTGAACAGGTGACAGATTCAGATCAGGACGGTGAGGTGAAGCTGGGGGAGGGCGTTATCTTAAATGATGACGGCAGCTTCCGTCTTTCCGAATATGAAGTGGACCTGACCGGAGATAAAGTGAAGGAGCGTATCGTCTTCGATGTACAGTACTGGACGGACCTGACTTCTGATACGGGGATGATCACGGAGGAATTGCTCTGGGAGAAGCTCTGGAGCGGATCGGAGATAATGGTGATAATCCTGGATGGAGAAGGAAATGAGGTTTTACAGGAATATTCTTTCTCCAGTGCGCATGCCGGGAACGGCAACCTGGCCGTGATAAGATATGAGAAGCAGATGTGCATATTGCGTTACGGGAATACCGTTTATCAGGGGTATGGACAGTTCTGGTATCAGGTTTGGCAGATTCTGCCGTCCGGAAATGAGCCGATACTCCTTACAGAGAAGGAAGCACCTTATGTGGCGGAAGTCGTAACCCATGAGGAAGAAGAAATTGCCGCGGTGCTTGAAGTAGGAGAGGAACTCGACGAATTCCTTTCCGGTTCTTATACAGACATACTGGTGAATGCTACCATTGCGGGGCAGGAATACTGTTATTTATACGGGGGAGAAGAAGGGCTGCTCAATGGTGTGAGACGTCAGAATGCTTTTGACGTATTTATGGCGGAAGTGGGCGGAACCGGACTGGAACTGAAGCTGGAAGAATATTTTTATCCGGAAGGAAAGGAGAGTCTGACACAGCTGCCTGAGGATGCAGAAAAGCGGATCCTGGCAGGAGAAATCCTGTGTATGGAAGTGTCTCAGGAGAATAATACGGCAGGAAGACTGGATGTGGATGGTGACGGCGAAAAAGAAGTATTATATCTGGATGCTGTAGGTAATGCATTCAATCACGATGGCTGGAGAGACGGCATTATTGATACGAGTTTTCGGCTCAGGGTGGATGATCAGTATTATGAAGCTTATTGTGACATGATGGATCCGGTGCTGATGGCATACTCCCCGGATGGTAAGCAGATATTGCTTGCCGTGTATGATGATGGACCCAGTGGTGATCCTCTGACTTCTTTCTTCCGTTATGATGAATCAGGCGTACATCCTGCAGGAAGTATTACAGATGATCTGCGCAGTGTGACCATTAATGAAGAGGGAATAATCCGGGGATCATACCGGGTTGATATGATTCAGACAGAATGGGTAGATGCATATTATTACTGGAACGGCAGTGAGATCGTAATGAGAGAAGATGAGGTTTACTATTATGTTGACGATTCTGCCTGGCGGGAACAGGCAGAGTGGCCGATGGTGTTGTTAGCAGAGGTTACCGTATATGAAGAACGCTCTGAGAGCAGCCGGTCTGTGATCATGAAGCCTCAGGAGGTAAAGAATGTGGCTACAGACATGAAAGAGTGGATTTTTCTGGAAGCTGAAGACGGCACTAAGGGGTGGCTCAGAGTGGTGCAGTTGAAAATCCCTTCTTTGGGCAATAAATCAACTTCTGCAGTGTTCGATGGATTGAACATGGCAGATTAACTGAAACTGTGCCGGTATTTTAGAGGCGGCATACCAACTTTTTTCTTAAAAATCCGGCTGAAATAATACTGGTCCCCATATCCTACATCCGCAGCAATGGCGCTGATGCTCATGTCAGTCTGGGAAAGCAGCCGGCAGGCGGCGCTGATTCGCTGGGAGATGATGTATTCATTGGGAGATACGCCGGTATGCTTCCTGAAAGCAGTACGAAAAGCAGTGCAGCTCATATGTTCCATTTCGGCCAGGGCGTCAATGTCGATTTGGGCTCGAAAATGGCTGTGAATATATTCCATTGCCAGAAGCGGTATTCCTTTCCGGGCAGCAGCGCCTGCATACCTGCCTGTCAGAATCAGGATTTCTCTTAAAAGGCACACCGAAAGCTGTTTCGCGGCTTCATCGTGGATCATGAACTCGCGGAACAGCTTTTGAAAACAGTCTACAATTTCTTCATGCATGCCGATAGCATGCTTTACATTGAACTGCGGGAGCACCGACTTAGTGAGAGAATAGGCATCAAAGCCGGTGTAATGCACCCAGAGATATGTTGTTTCTTCTTCGCTTCGGTACTGATATGCATGCCCAGGTTCGAAAATCATCACATCACCGGGCAAAAGGTCGCATTCCGGCAAAATCATTTTCCCACTTAAAACATAAATATAATAGAAATCTTTCCTGACCGACTTATTGGAAAATTCCTGTCGGGAAACGGCACCCACACAGTTTACCTGCAGTGAAACTCTTTCATTTCTTTGGTTTGCCTCACTTTCAAATCTGGTATGAAAATATGTCTGTGTACGCATAAGTTACCTCTTTGTGTTGAAAAGTCCATTTTTATCATTTATTAATCCATTGTGGTTCCATAAGATTAGTATATAATAATGAGTATAAAAATCAAGCAAAAAAGGATGGATTTTACAATGGAATTAAAAGTAAAGCAGATATCATTTCTGGAAAAAGTAAGGATAAACGCTCCTCTTGACTATGATGAAATACACAAAAAGAGTGTGCTGGCCGGTGAGCGATTTTCCTATCAGATCAGCATGGAATCTACGAATGCGATGTTTGTTACCGTTTCTGTAGAGTCAGAACTTGCCGAATATATAAAACTATATTATGTGAGGGATGCTTTCATGGATGCCCCTGTTACAGGAGAGGTTCCAATGGAAGATTATATTACTCAGGAACCCGGTTTCATGCCTGACATTCTCGTTCCACTGGAAGAGACCAATTACCGAATGAGGGTTGAAAAAAAGCCTTGTACTATCTGGGTAAAGGCAGATATTCCGAAAGAGATGGCGCCGGGCAAGTATCCCGTTAGGATCAAACTTTCAGGGAATAAGGAGGGCGGCGAACCTGCGTGTGTTTATTATCAGGATATGACAATCGAGGTCATTCCCGCGGTGATGCCGGAGCAGAAACTGATCTATACGAGATGGTTTTACGCGGATTGCATTGCTGTAGCCCATGGCGTGGAGATTTTCGGGGAAGTCCACTGGGATCTGATGGACAAGTATATTGCTGCTGCAGCGGACGTGGGAATCAATATGATTCTGGTGCCCATACATACCCCTCCGCTTGATACGGAGATCGGGACTGCCAGACCCTGCGTTCAGCTTGTGGATATTGAGAAAAAGGGTGACCATTATGAATTTTCATTCGGGAAATTCAGACGATTTATTGACATTTGCAAAAAGCACGGTATCCGGTATTTTGAAATGGCGCATATGTTTTCTCAGTGGGGAGCAAAATGTGCCCCCAATATCATGGTGACAGAAAACGGAAGAAAGGATTACATGTTCGGATGGCACGTGGCAGCCGATTCTGAAGAATATGTTTCTTTCCTGAAGCAGTATATTAAGGCGATTGCAGAAGAACTGGAGAAGGAAGGCATCAGCCGAAACACTTATTTCCATATTTCCGATGAGCCTTCTCTTGAAACAATAGAGACCTACAAGACAGCTTCTGATATCATCCGGCCGTTAATCGGGAACAGCAAGACCTTTGACGCATTATCCAATTATGTTTTTTATGAAAAAGGTCTGGTGGAGTGCCCTGTTACAAGTGTAGATCGCGTTCATGAATTCCTGGAACATGAGATACCGAATCAATGGACTTACTATTGCTGCGGTCCTCAGAAAGTATTTACCAACAGCTTCATGGCCATGCCTTCTTACAGGACGCGTGTATTAGGATTTTTACTTTATAAATACAATATTAAAGGATTCCTGCACTGGGGCTTCAACTTTTATAATGCAGCCCGGTCTGTATATCACATTGATCCATACATGACAACTTCCGGTGACAAGGCGTTCCCTTCCGGGGATCCCTTTATTGTCTATCCGGGTAAAGGCTGTGTGTATCCTTCTATAAGAGGTGAAGTCACTTATGAAGCTATTCAGGACATGGATATTTGTTTCGCTCTGGAAGAACTGGTGGGCAGAGAGGAAGTCGTGAAAATGATCGATGAGGCGGCAGGCTGTGATCTGCGGTTTGATGACTACCCCAGAAATAAAGAATTCCTGGAGCAGCTCAGAGCAGAAATGATAGATAAAATTAAAAGCGTGAAGATGTAATGGCAGCAGGGCGGTGAGAGATTTTCTCACCGCATTGATATTTTAACAGGAACAGGCAAAAGAGGTAAATTGCTTTTGGTCAAAGGATATGACTCTGTCAAGGATACAATTTACCTCTTTCTGCATTACTGATTACATCTTTACGAACACTTCTTTTCCAAGGCCGCAGATCGGACATACCCAGTCATCCGGAATTTCCTCAAAAGGGGTACCGGGAGCGATGCCGCTGTCCGGGTCGCCAAGCATAGGGTCGTAAATATAGCCACAGGGTTCACATACATATTTTTCGTATTCCATTTTCTTTTCCTCGATTCTTTCTAGAGTGGTTGTGTTACTAAGTGAGTGGTGCTTCGTATAATGTTTGCAGTTTCTTTAAATGTTCGTATTTGTCTCTGGCGCGCAGAGCGGCTTCTTCAAAAAGCTTTTTCGCTTCCTCTGGGCGTGTGCGCAGTAAGACGTTATAGCGGTTTTCGCCCTCCAGGAACTCCTCATAAGAAAGAGTTGGTTCTTTGCTGTCAAGGGTGAAAGGATTCTTTCCTGCGGCTTTTAAGGCAGGGTTGAAGCGAAACAGGTGGAAGTAGCCGGATTGTACGGCTTTGGCTTCCTCGTGCATGGAGCTTCCCATGCCGGCCTGAATGCCATGCTCGATACAGGGGGCATAGGCGATGATAAGAGAGGGACCGTCATAATCGGCAGCTTCCTGCAGTGCTTTCAAAGTCTGATTGTAGTCTGCACCCATGGCAATCTGAGCTACGTAAATATAGCCGTAGCTCATGGCAATGGCGGCAAGATCCTTCTTGGGGCGCTTTTTGCCGCCGGCACTGAATTTGGCGGTAGAGCCTAAAGGGGTGGATTTGGAAGCCTGTCCGCCGGTGTTGGAATAAATCTCTGTGTCGAAAACCAGCATATTGATATTGCGGCCGCAGGACAATACATGGTCCAGACCGCTGAAGCCGATGTCGTAAGCCCATCCGTCTCCGCCGAAGACCCAGACTGCTTTATCGGAAGAAGCATTTCTCACCTCATCAGCCAGAAACATGCCATAGCCGAATTCTGCCGCATCTTCAAAAAGAGAATTGGACCAAGCAGGTCCCTGTCCCTGAGCATTGCAGGTATAGGCAGTGGAGGGAGCAGAATTGGCCCAGATGGAAGAGCAGCCTGTGGCGTTGGCGATATACATTCGCTCGCCGAAAAGCTGCGTCACCAGAATGGCATAAGGTGTCTCACCGCATCCGGCACAGGCTCCGTGGAACTCCAGAAAAGGTTTCAGGAATTGGGAACCTTTGACGGTGGATGGCTTGAACTTTTCCAGTACCTCTGTTTTCACAGGCAATTGTTTGGTGTAGTCGAAATACTCCTGATGCTCCTCGTGTTCGTTGACGGGGCACATTTCCAAAGCCTTTTTGCCGCCTTTGCCGGGGCATACTCCTGCACAGGAGCCGCAGCCGGTACAGTCCACTTCTGAGACGGCGATGGAGAAGGAATATCCGTCCATGCCCATCATGGGAAGCGTTTTCATTCCTTCCGGAGCTGCAGCCTTCTCCCGGTCGGTCATGACCCCGGGACGGATGACGGCATGAGGGCACACGTAGGAGCAGCGGTTGCACTGGATACAGTTTTCAGGTATCCAGACGGGGGCTTCGGTGTTCACATTGCGGCGTTCGTGGGCGGTGGAACCGGATGGAACGGAACCGTCTGCATATGGCAGGAAAGCGGAAACAGGAAGATCATTTCCTTTCTGGGCATTTACCTGCTTCTGGATATTTTCCACATATTCCAGAACTTCCCGTCTGTCAGGCAATAACTTGCTGTCAAAGGGTTCTTCTTCGGCGTCTTTCCAGTGTTCCGGTATGGGATACTCGATGACTTCTGCAAAACCCCTGTCGATGGCATCATAGTTCATCTGCAGGATTTTCTCTCCCTTAGCGCCATAGCTTGTTTTGGCAGCGGCTTTCATCAGTTCAATGGCCTTATCCTGAGGAAGGACATTGGAGAGACGGAAAAAAGCTGCCTGCAGGATCGTGCTGATTTTGTTGTTCAGACCAATCTCTTTCCCAATCCGAATGGCATCAATGAGATAAAGGTGGATATGATGATTGGCAAGATATCGCTTTACCGAACCGGGAATATAGTCTTCCAGCTCTTTTTCTTTCCAATAGCAGTTCAGCAAAAAAATGCCGCCGTTTTTCAAATCCTGGACCATCTGATACTTGTGCAGATATACCGGATTGTGGCAGGCCACCAGATCGGCCTGCGCTACCAGGTATGCGGAGCGGATGGGAGAGGGGCCGAAGCGCAGATGGGATACGGTAAGTCCCCTGGATTTCTTGGAGTCATAATCAAAATAAGCCTGCACGTAAAGATCGGTGTGATCTCCGATGATTTTAACAGAATTCTTATTGGCACTGACGGTTCCGTCACCGCCCAGTCCCCAGAATTTACAGCTGAAAGTACCGTTTGGCACGCTGTTGACAGGGGGAGGCAGAAGCAGAGACAGGTGGGTGACATCGTCATGAATACCAATAGTAAAATGTCTTTTTTCACGGTTATGGTAAGCCGCTGCAATCTGGTCGGGCGTGGTGTTTTTGGAACTTAAACCGTATCGGCCGCTGTAAACGGGAATCTGGGAGAAAACAGAACCTTTCAGGGCTGCGGTAACATCCAGGTAGAGCGGTTCGCCCACGCTGCCCGGTTCCTTAGTGCGGTCGAGGACTGTGATCTGTCGCACGGAGGCCGGTATGGCTTTCAGGAAATGGCCGGTACTGAAAGGTCTGTAAAGGTGTACCTTGATGAGACCGAATCTGCCGGTAGGCTCCAGCTTTTTCAGGCAGTCGACAGTCTCTTCGATGGTTTCACAGACGCTGCCCATAGCAACGATGACATGGGTAGCCTGCGGGTCCCCGTAGTAATCGAAGAGACCGTAGTTGGTTCCCAGCTTCTCGTTGACCTTGTTCATACAGCTTTCAACCACCGAAGGCATCCGGTCATAAACAGGATTACAGGCTTCTCTGGCCTGAAAGTAAATGTCCGGATTCTGTGCGGAGCCCATCATTCTGGCCCTGTCCGGTGTCAGCCCGTGCCTGCGGAAGGCTTCAATGGCATTCATATCGGCCATTTCCTTTAAATCCTCATAGTCCCAGATTGCGATTTTCTGCATTTCATGGGAGGTACGGAATCCGTCAAAGAAATGGAGAAAGGGCAGATGACCGGATATGGAAGCCAGATGAGCCACAGGAGCCAGATCCATAACCTCCTGGACGCTGCTGCTGGCCAGCATACAGGCGCCAGTCTGGCGGCAGGCATAGATGTCGGAGTGGTCACCGAAAATGGAAAGTGCGTGGGTGGCTATGGTGCGGGCTGCTACGTGGAAGACTCCGGGCAACTGTTCACCGGCTATTTTGTACAGGTTGGGAATCATCAAAAGCAGTCCCTGAGAGGCAGTAAAGGTAGTGGCCAGCGCACCGGCAGTCAGTGCGCCGTGCACGGTACCTGCGGCACCGGCCTCTGACTGCATCTGGACTACTTTCACCGGTTGTCCGAAGATATTCTTCCTGCCCTGGGCGGACCATTCATCAATATATTCCGCCATGGGAGAAGAAGGGGTGATGGGGTAAATGGCAGACACCTCAGTGTAGGCATAGGCTACGTGGGCGGCCGCCTGGTTGCCATCCATTGTTTTATTCACTCGTTTCATGAATGCCTCCTTGTGTTGTAAATCTATGTTCGATTGTAGTTTTACCGCAATTCTTAAGAATTATTAGTTTTTACGGGAGCAAGTTCATAAGAAAAAGAAAATGTGGTAAAATACCTTTTGTCCCCAACATCATAGAATAAAGAAACAAGTGAAAACACATTTGTCACAATAGGGTAAAAGCCGAAGTGAGAAGGAGCAGACAATGTACAACGAAGAACCCAAGAATGAGGTACTGCAGATTATTTTCAAATCAAGGGAAGAGATCATTCATTTTGTAGATGTGTGCAATAAGTATGATGATGCCATTGATGTCAGGGTAAATAAGAAAAGCACGGATGCAAAGTCTATTATGGGGATGCTTTTAATGAAGGTAGGAGAGCCTTTGACGATAGAATATGGCTGTTATGATGATGAAGATAATTATGAAGAGTTCCGTAAGGAAATCATGGAGCAGTTTCAGGTGACGGCAGTTCCCGTGAAAAAAGCAGCAGAGGAATAGATTCTGCTGCTTTTAGCTTCTGTTTCGTTATTTCAGGAACCCATTGACAATCTGTGCCTCAGCCTCAGCCTCAGTCAGGCCGAGAGTCATCAGCTTGATGATCTGCTCGCCGGCAATCTTACCGATAGCTGCCTCGTGAATCAGCTCAGCATCCAGGCTGTTGGCAGTGATCTCAGGGATAGCACTGATTTTGGCATTGTCCATGATGATGGCATCACATTCGGAATGACCGGCACACTTATTATTTCCGTTAATCTTGGCTAAGAACAACTGGCGGGAATCGTCTTTGGCTACCGCTCTTGAAATGACGTTGGCACTGGAACCTTCCCCGTTCAAGTCCACATTGAAAGAAGTCTCTGCGTACTGCGTGCCGTGGGTCATCAGCTTCTCAGTCACGATCAGCTTGGCACCGTCTGCCAGAGTGGCGCTGGTAGAACGCTTAGTGGAATCTACTCCTTTGATCTGCACTGTCTCCATTTCCAGGAAACTGTTCTCAGCAAGATGAATAATGGTCTCGGGATTCATGATACGTTCTCCCGAACCGTCTCCGCTTCCGTAATGCTTCTCTACATATTTTACGTGAGAATTTTTACCGATATAAAAAGTATGGATACCGTCATGACGGCTGTCCTTGTCTCCGCTGTTGTGGATACCGCAGCCTGCCACGATAGTAACATCGCAGTCTTCGCCTACATGGAAGTCATTGTAAACCATTTCTGTCAGACCGCTCTGGCTTAAGACCACAGGAATATGGACACTTTCTTTCTTAGTACCGGGCTTGATAATGATATCGATGCCCTGCTTATCTTCTTTCGTTACAATATCGATATGAGCAGTGGTGGAACGTCCTACGCTCTGTCCGTTGGCGCGGATGTTGAAAGCACCGGAGGGCATCTCATGGAGTCCCGCAACCTGCTCTAACAGATTCTTCTGAATTTCATCCATCGTTAAAGTCCTCCTTCCTTATTGATAAAAACGACAGCTGCCGGTTCCGTTTAACAATCCGGGCAAAATATCTTCCCGGCGTCCCTTAGACTGAACCGTACCGCCTGCGATCACAACAATTTCATCAGCGATATTCAGGATTCTCTCCTGATGGGAAATGATGATCAGGGAATTATTGCTGGTGTCATGAAGTTCCTCGAAGACCTTGATCAGGTTACTGAAGCTCCACAGGTCAATACCGGCTTCCGGCTCATCGAAGACAGAAAGCGGCGTGTTCCTGGCAATGATGGTGGCAATCTCGATACGTTTCAGCTCGCCGCCTGACAAACTGCCGTCTACGTCTCTGTTGATGTAATCTCTGGCACACAGTCCGACCTTGGACAGATATTCGCAGGCTCCTGCTGTAGACAATTTATTACCGGCTGCCAGGGTGATCAGGTCCTTGACCTTGATTCCTTTAAAGCGGACCGGCTGCTGAAAGGCAAAACTGATGCCCAGGCGGGCGCGTTCTGTAATGCTCATATGTGTGATATCTGTTCCGTTAAAAAGCAGCTTCCCGGAGGTGGGCTGCTCAATACCCATGATCAGCTTGGCCAGTGTAGACTTACCGCCGCCATTAGGGCCGGTGATGGCGATAAACTGATTGTCTTCCAGCTTCAGGCTGATATCCTTTATGATTTCTTTCTGGGCGGACTTTTCATCCGATACCTGAAAGGATATATTCTGTAGTTCCAGCATATTTCTTCCTCCTGTGTTGGTACTCAAGCCATGGGCGAAAGGTATGTAGAAATAAGCCTTTTAGCCCTGACATTTCAATAGTATAACACAAAATGGAAAAAAGCCATACTGTTTTTGTGAAAAAAGTTGTAAAATAATGAAAAAAAGGTATTGACAAAAAAGCTATAAGCGGTTAAAATAGTCCATGTTGCAGGTGATGAGTTGTAACAAATAAGAAATGTGCGTTTAGCTCAGCTGGATAGAGCGTTTGGCTACGGACCAAAAGGTCGGGGGTTCGAATCCTCTAACGCACGCGCGTAAAGCCCAGTAAAATCAAGGGTTTCAGAAAAGAAAGCACTCCATGACGGGGTGCTTTTTTCGTGGTTGACTAACATTTGACGTGATTTCTATTTGCTTCAGAGGTGAATAATGGTTGCATATTTACATTGAATTTGTTATGATAGAACTGTCATCGAGATCACGGTGATCGCAGCATTTGGCTGCTTCATTCATAGGATACGGTCTTCGGACAAAAGGAGAGTTAAAATGGCAGAGTTAAAGGGCAGTAAGACAGAGAAGAATTTATTGGAAGCGTTTGCAGGCGAGTCCATGGCGCGCAACAAGTATACTTATTATGCATCAAAGGCTAAGAAAGACGGCTATGTGCAGATAGCAGAGCTGTTTGAAGAGACAGCAGCCAATGAGAAAGAGCATGCCAAGATCTGGTTTAAGCTGTTACAGGGAATCGGTTCCACACAGGAGAACCTGCTGGATGCAGCACAGGGTGAGAATTATGAGTGGACAGATATGTATGCCAAGTTTGCAGAGGAAGCAAGAGAAGAAGGCTTTGATAAGATCGCAGAATTATTCGAAGGAGTAGCTGCTATCGAGAAAGAACACGAAGAGAGATATCGCAAGCTTTTGTCTAACATCGACACCGGTATTGTATTCTCGAGAGATGGAGATACTATCTGGAAGTGCAGAAACTGCGGACATATCCACGTAGGTCCCAAGGCTCCGGAAGTATGTCCTGTATGTGCACATCCTCAGTCCTATTTTGAGATAAAGGCTGAGAATTACTAAGGCATAGATAGATGAGTCTGAATGATAATCGGTAAGTACGATAGTGAAGGGAGAGCCCTGGGCTTTCCCTTTCCTTTATAGGTTACAGTTTACTCGTCAGCCTAGGCAGAAAAAGCCGCATGCGAGCATGCGCTTTTCCTTCCGTAGCTGACGAGTGAACTGTAACCCTTTATAAAAAGTTTATAAATCCTTAGTTTTCCTTATATTTACGTAGAGAATCAGACATGCTAAAATACAAGTAAGTTCAGCATAAGGAAAAGCGGCCTTCAAAGCCGCAGAAAGCTGGTAATTATGAACGGAATCGTTTATGATGGAAGAAAAATCAAAGCATTTGAAGGGCTGCTTGCCCTGGGAGAATATGCAGGCAAGGAAGAGCGTTGGATCAGTGAGCTTTGGGAAGCACTGGTGCTGGATGAAGAATTAATGAAGGAATTCATGTATTATCTGGATCATCATACGCTGTTGGACCAGGTAAAATGCAGAGGATATGCCCTGACAGATCTCTATGTATGGCAGATGGATCGATATAATCTGATTCGGGATGTGGGGAAAAATACCAGTTGCTGTAATAAGGAAGCAATGGTATTGAATGCATTCCGGGCAATGGTCGAGATGAAGAAGGATCCTGAAACATATGTAAGACGGCTGACAGAAGGAACAGGTATGGACCAGCTGTTTTAGAAAGGAAAATATGAGCAGACAGGAATTTATAGATAGATTGAGAATATCGTTGAAAAGTGCACTTGCACCGTCTCTGGTGGAGGATCATGTAAGATTTTACGAAGAATATATTCAGACAGAGATAAATAAAGGAAGAACGGAACAGGAGGTTCTGACTTCTCTTGGAGATCCCAGACTGATAGCCAGAACGATCATCGAGGCAAATACATCGGATGAAGATAACGGAGGCAATCAGACAGGAAGCTATCGGGAGGAATATGGCAATAACGGATATGGTTACGGAGGATTTCAGCAGACAACCACCAGAGGGAATGGTAACGTCAGCAGAATGTATCATATTCCCGGATGGGTAGGAATATTGCTGACCATCCTGATTATCGTATTGATCATCTGGCTTGTGACATCAGTGCTGTCTTTTCTGGCACCGATATTGATTCCTGTAGTACTTGTTCTCTTTCTTGTGAAACTTTTCAGAGACTGGCTGAATTAGCAAGAGCGGGTTTAACTGAAGGAGAATGATACAGACAATACTACAGAGAAAGTTTTAGATATTAGATAAAGTAATGAACCGCCAGGGGGGACCGGCGGCTCATCATGAGGGGAGTATAAAATAATTAATATATAAGGGTTCGTAAATAGAATTAAAGGGGGTTCTACTTACGAATATAATTATATGACATTTTTTACAAAATTGCAATATATTATAGTACTAAGGTACCAATATATTTGCGTATAATAAGGATTCGTTTTTGACATACTATTCCCGTAACTTATAAATAGACAGGAGGAAATAGAAAATGTCAAACAATAGTCAGAACAATACCAAGAATTCTGAGAACTGCAGAGACAGCCAGAACGCACAGAACACCCAGAACGCACAGAATAGCCAGAATGCGCGCAATGCACAGGACAGCAAGAATAGTCAGAATAAGAGCAGCCAGAACAAGACCAGCAACAGTCAGAACAAGAGTTACTAATCGCTGTACTGCAATATTTTCAGGCCGGATAGGGACGTCTTTTGACGTCCCTATTTACATTTTCAGGGATATTTGATACAATAACCAAAAAATGAACAGGTAACGTTATGAGAAAATTTGAATTGATTGCGCCCTGCCACTTTGGTATGGAGGCAGTATTAAAAAGAGAGATTATTGACCTGGGATATGATATTACGGAAGTGGCGGATGGAAGAGTCACTTTTTTTGGTGATGAGGAGGCTCTTTGCCGTGCCAATATTTTCCTGAGGACGGCCGAAAGAATTCTGATCAAGATAGGAAGCTTTCATGCAGAAACCTTTGAAGAATTATTCCAGGGAACGAAGAGTCTGCCATGGGAAGAGTATATCCCTGTAAACGGAAAATTCTGGGTGGCCAAGGCTGCCAGTGTGAAAAGTAAGCTGTTCAGCCCTTCGGATATTCAGTCTATTATGAAGAAGGCAATGGTGGACAGGCTGAAGGGTGTGTACAATGTCAACTGGTTTGCGGAGGACGGCGACAGTTTTCCGGTCAGAGTTTTTCTGATGAAAGACGAGGTCACGGTGGGACTGGACAGCACAGGAGAGTCTTTACATAAAAGGGGCTATCGTAAGCTGACGGCCAAGGCACCTATAGCAGAGAATCTGGCGGCTGCCATGATCATGCTGACTCCCTGGAACAAGGATCGTATTCTGGTGGATCCTTTCTGCGGAAGCGGTACCATTCCCATTGAAGCTGCTATGATGGCGGCCAATATGGCTCCCGGTATGAACCGTTCTTTTACGGCAGAGAGTTGGGGACATATTATCGGAAAGCGCAACTGGTATGATGCTCTGGATGAGGCCAATGAAATGGTAGATCTGTCTGTAGAGACCGATATTCAGGGTTATGATATTGATGATAAAATGGTGACAATTGCAAGAGAGAATGCGAAACTGGCCGGAGTGGATCAGATGATTCATTTCCAGAGAAGAGGGGTTGAGCAGCTCAGTTCTCCCAGAAAATATGGTTTTTTGATCACCAATCCGCCTTACGGAGAACGTCTGGAGGACAAGTCTGCCATGCCTGCTCTGTATCGTACCATTGGGGAACGCTTTAAGAGCCTGGACAGCTGGAGCATGTATCTGATTACCGCCTATGAACAGGCTGAAAAGGATATCGGCAAGAAGGCAGACAAGAACCGCAAGATTTATAATGGAATGATGAAGACATATTATTATCAGTTCCTGGGGCCCAAGCCCCCCAAGAGAAACTGAGGGAGGAAGCAATAGATGAAAGGAAGGATCGTATTTGCTACCGGGAATGCCGGTAAAGTGAAAGAGATTCAGATGATTATGGAAGATACCGGCATGGAAATTGTATCCATGAAAGAAGCCGGCATCGTTGTAGATATTGAAGAAAACGGAACTACTTATGAAGAAAATGCTCTGATAAAGGCAAGAGAGGTAGCCAAGTATACGGATGCCATCGTTATGGCAGATGATTCCGGATTGGAAGTAGATTACCTGAATAAGGAGCCGGGGATTCTTTCTGCCAGATATCTGGGAGAAGATACCTCATATCGGATCAAGAACCAGAATCTGATTGAACGTCTGGAAAGTGTACCGGATGAAAAGCGTACCGCCCGATTTGTATGTGCTATTGCAGCAGTGTTGCCGGATGGAAAAGAATTGACCACCAGGGCAACTATTGAAGGAAGGATTGGTTATGAAGAAAAGGGAAGCCATGGTTTTGGCTATGATCCCATATTTTATGTCCCGGAATTCGGGAAGACTACTGCAGAGCTGACAGAAGAAGAGAAAAACCAGGTCAGTCATCGTGGAAAAGCCTTGCGTCTGATGAAAGAGGAGCTTAAACATTATGAGAATACTGGTTGTTAGTGATACCCACAGAAAGAATGATAATTATTTTGAACTCTTACAGCGCCTGCAGCCTCTTGATATGGTGATTCACTGCGGAGATGCGGAAGGCAGTGAATATGCACTTTCTCAGGCGGCAGACTGTCCGGTGCAGATGGTTCTGGGCAACAACGATTTCTTCTCCAGTCTGCCCAGAGAACTGGAATTTAAGGTGGGAAAATATACCGTGTGGGTGACACACGGCCACAACTATTATGTTTCCATGGGAAATAAGATGATTAAGGAAGAAGCCCGGTCCAGAGGTGCGGATATTGTGATTTACGGACATACGCATCGGCCGGTGATCGATCTGGAGGATGATGTGATTGCGGTAAATCCCGGCAGCATCTCTTATCCCCGCCAGGAAAACCACAGACCTTCCTATATTATCATGGAGATTGACAGGTTTGACGAGGTACATTTTACGATTTCGTATCTATAGAGTCAGCCGGAAAGAAGTTACAATTCATATAAAAAAAGTCTTGACAGATGAATAATGTTTAGTATATAATTATCAATGCGCTGTGAGGCGTGGTACATAATTTGTACTATCGGGGTGTGGCTCAGCTTGGCTAGAGCGCCTGGTTTGGGACCAGGAGGTCGCAGGTTCGAATCCTGTCACCCCGATTTGAAAATGAAATAAAATATTGTTTCGACAATATGCATATGCGGGTGTAGTTCAATGGTAGAACACCAGCCTTCCAAGCTGGATACGTGGGTTCGATTCCCATCACCCGCTCTTTCTTTTTTTAGAAGGGAAGCCGGCATTTATGCGGCTTCCCGATTTTTTACTTTATAGGAAAGACCGCCTTCGGCGTTCTCGTGAATTGAAAATGGCCCGCGCGGAGGCGAGCATAAACACTGGGCGACACTGATTAGAAGATATAAAAACCTTCTACTCCAGCCTCGTCGGCAAATAAGTCAT
>JBGVLR010000095.1:0-1892 GCA_045124375.1 Acetatifactor sp. | reverse complement strand
CACGACCCAGTCGTGTTCTCTGTGTACAAGGGTTACTGTAATATCGAAATTCGCATCCCGGCACATGGGGTAGAGGATCCGCAGGATGTGCAGGGGAATGGTCACATGTTCATAGCCAAGAGCATCCAACGCCAGCAGGATTCGGCTTTGATCACTGACAGGCGCTTCTTCCGTTGGCATTTTCAGGCTTAGATATTCTTTGACGCTTAAGCTCTTCATAGCGTGTACCTCCATTTTTTATATTATAGCATACTCTCATCAAAATGGGTGTGAGAATGTCACAAAAAAAGCATCCCTCCGAGCAATTTCTGTTACTCGAAGGGATGCTGATTTTATCAATGCGTGGCAGGCAGCCTGCGCAATTTGGGCGTATGCGTCTGGTGAGAAAGGGAAGTGGTGGAGCTGATATGAAAGACTTTGCTCAACAGCATGATGATACCAGAGGCAGCGGTGAATCCTGCGACATAAATCAATACACTGAAGGGGAAAGGCACGATGCCTTGAATCTGAGAATAAATGGGAAGTTCCGGCGGGCAATATGGACTGATAAAGAACATATTGAATGTCTCGGATTCCAGAAGACCTGTTTGATAAGCGATTTCGTTCATAGCAACGGCAGTCAAAACCAGGATCAGGAACACAGGCAGGGCTCGGATTACAGTTTTCAGTGTGGCGGTAATGTACCCTGTTCGCAACAGAACAATGCCAACGGTGATCATGGATCCGTGCCATATCATGGTCTGAATATTGATTCCCACTGTGTCTATAAAGACTGTGGAAGGGTAGGCCATAACACAGATACCTGCGAATAGAGCATACGTCGCTAAGTAAGAGCAAAGACGCATATGCAGAGATTTACTTCTGACAACTGCAGCAAGCAAACCTATGTACATGGGTGTTGAGCAAAACTGAAAGGGGAAAGCGTACCATTGGTAGTCAAAGAGAATCTGACTGCCATCCACATGAAAGCTGAAGTTAATCTGCTTGTATATTTCCAGCACTGTTATGAGAAGAGATTCAACCAGCAGGAAACGGCGCATGAAGGCTTCACCTTTGTTCGCACCATGCCTGGAGATCAAGAATCCACAAAAGATAGATGTTACGATAAAGAATACGTGGAAAGGACCGTATAGAGCTGGGACGGCCATCTTTGTGTCAAGCAGGGATAGAAGTGTGCGTAAGAACTCCAATTGTTAACACCTCCGGAAAGAATGTTCGTTTATAGTATGATGAAAAAGGTGGAGTTTTAGAAATAAACGACAAAATACTAGCACTCAGGATATGTGAAATCAATAAACATGAAATTAAGATTCTATTAATTCATGTTTGTTGCAGATCGTAAGATTTTGCATGGAGCATGAAAGGGCTTTCCTGGTTTGAAAACATAATGGACTGTTGATAAATATCCTATATTCTCTGGATAATTCAAGCAATACCGTCATAAATGTTCCTTTTGCAACAGGATATGACAATATTCTCTGTTGATAATTCTGTTAAAAATGTGCATGATTTTGGGATGATCACTTTTCGATTTCCGTATGAATCTGAATATAGGATATGGGATTATCCGGGAGGATGTCGGCCCCCTTCCAGCAGACAATGCATTCGCAGGAAGGGGGCTATTGCTTGGATGGAGCGGTCGTACTCTGTGGGAGAAGGATTTATTCCTTGATTTCACGCAGCACAATCGCAGTTCGTGCCGGAATGTAAAGTTCTACAAAACGCTGTCCATTGAATTCCTTCACGGGGTATACCTGGTGCGCAATCTGATTGTAGCCGCCATATTTCTCGTCGTCAGAGGTGAACTCAACAACAAATTCCTTTGAGTTGGAATAAACGGGAACAAGCACATTCTGAAGGGAGTTGGAGGGATGGAAGTTGAAGACAAAGAA
>JBGVLR010000094.1:0-4858 GCA_045124375.1 Acetatifactor sp. | reverse complement strand
CCTCAATCAGATGTGCATATTTGAAGATAACTCTGCGGTAAGGGTCGCAGGTTCTTCCCCAGGCATTATGCTGACCGGGGTGTTCTTCCATGAAGCCCATACCCTGTGCGACCATGCAGATAAGCTCTTTGGCCTCTGCATAGGTCAGATTCTGACCAACTACGTACTTGGCAGCTGCGTTGTTGCGAGGGATACCCTCATTTTCCATCCAATCTGCTACGGTATACTTCTTAAACATGTTTTTTCTCCTTAATATTGATTTTATTGGTATTTTTCTCTCGGAAGGAATCTTTACTGCCGGTTGGGGATTACATCGAAAACGAAGGGGGTAGTGTCTGCAAAGAACTCATACAGGTTCAGTGCAATCCGCTCAGCTGCATACTCAATGCCAGCTGTGTATTCTGCAAACAGCTGGTGCAGTGTAGCTAATTCTTTATCGCGGCACTCCTTGCAGCACAGGCCAACCTTATGAGTATCGCGGATCAAGCTAACGGTGTAGGAATGATCGAGCTTTCTATCATCAAAGCAAAAATTCACAAGAGTTTCAGTGGCATCATGCAGTACATTCTGAATGAATTCCCACGCTTTTGGTGTTCTGTACTTTTCATCCAGAGGACCGTTAACCAGGCAGCTGAGTACAGGTACAATCTCTTCTTTGGCCAGAGGGCTGATATCCAGGAGAAAATCCCAGCTGTCGCCATTCAGGACGGTGGTTCTCATGGTAATGTAAGCGGGCTTTCTGATGGTGTTCATAGTGTTATTCATGGTAGTCATAATACAAATTCCTTTCATATATCATAAATTTTGAAGTATTATTCGTTAATGATTCCGGATCGTTTCCGGAGTATTCCAGCAGATTGAGCTCTACTGATTACTGTGTGCGCCTGTCACGTTGCCGTTCCACACACTGAACGCGGCTTTGTCCCGGGGGGGCAGCCGTTACCCCTGGTATTAAGTTGTACTGCGGCATCTCTGCCGCCGGGCTTCCATCACCTCCTTTCTCGGCAACAAAAAAACGGATCATCTGCTTGGCGACTTCCAAAACAGATAATCCGTAAGTTCTATATGTAAATAGACAGACTTTCCGATGGAAACACCAATATTTTTTAGAATTGTCAAAAGAGTATAGCTTCCCTATCAAAATGATAGTTAAACAATACCTTTTTGTTGTTACACCCAAAGAGCGTAGTTCACCTGTAGGTGACTTCTCTTTCGATGTATTCCTCCTAAAAAATAGCTGTTTCGTGCCTTCCTAATGAGGCACAACCGGAAAGTCTGTAGAAAGATTTACAAACTCAATCCTCCATGGGGCGTTACTTCCTTTCTGATGCCCATGGATTCACATTCAGAGCACTATTTCCTCCTAAGTGCTGTGAATGATACTCATAACCGATGCACAATCAAGGTCAACCTCCTCAAGTATTCCCTGATCGCATCCGCGTTCATATTATACGTGTCATTTTTTGCGATTTTGGTTTTATTTTTGCTAAACTTTTTTCTTTTTGTCAGAACATACCAAAAGTGAACGTACCATTTTAGTTATCTTGAATATGCCTCATGGTTCCTATTATCTGCCGTCTGCGCTTCTATATAGGCATTAACCTTTCTTCTGGCATAGTTGAGACGGCTCTTAACAGTTCCATCAGTAACGTTCTGGATCTCAGCAATCTCTTTCACCTTGTATCCCTTTTCCCGAAGAAGAACAGCTTCCTTTTGCTTGTCTGGAAGAGTATTTACCGCCTCCCGCATGTCCAGCTTTGTCAAATCGATGCCCGCCATGCGTTTCTCCTTACGCAGCTTCTCCTTCTCGACCCGTTTTTGGGTTTTCTCTTCCTTCGCTTGCGCACGTTCTATCTTTTTGTAATAATGATAGATTTCTCTGCGCGCAATCGTTCTCATCCAAGTGGTAAAGGCTGCGGGCTTTTTCACTTTATTGATGTTCCTGTAGACATGTGTAAAGGTATTCTGGACCCGGTCTGGAATGTCTTGGGCAGGAATTTTCTTGGCGAAATATCGTACCAGATATCCCTCAAAGGTTGCGTAAATTTCTGACTTGGCCAGCTCATCCCCTTGTTTTGCCCGTTCCACCATAGAAGTCAGTTTCTCTGTAGGCACCAGAAAAGCACCTTTCTCTTGCTTGGGCATGTAACGCACCATCTTTCTTCCGTATTTTTACAGCTAATATATCACATGATTCGCACATTTACAATTTAAGCGAGCGCGGTTTTATGCCTATACATTTCACCGGGCATGTGGTATTGTATAGATATCAGCATACCCAAACAGACAGAAAGGGGAAGATTATGAGAATTATTCTGGATGATCGTCGCCCTATGCCGGAAAAAGGGCCGTACAACTGCGTCAGAACCTATGAGGACTGCACGTATCTGCTTCGCAACATCCATGTCATCAGTTTTATTAGCCTGGATTATGACTTGTCAGGGCGTGAGACGGGGTATGACGTGTTGAAGTACATGGTGGAACACGGAAACCATGTGAAACACATAAACATCCATTCCGACCACTCCATCGGAGTGCCGAAGATGGAAGCATATGTCAGAAAACATTTCCCCAATGCAGAACTGACCTTTAATCCACTATAAACATGAGCGGTGACCGAAAATGGTCACCGCTCGTTTTATGATATCTATGCTGATAGCTATTGCAGTTTTTCTGTGCTTAAGCTAGACAGAAATACCGGGAGAACTCTTGCAGGCGCATTTGTTAGAGGCCAAGCAGCTGTTTCTTCTTTGCCTGGAATTCTTCTTCTGTAATGATGCCATCATCCATCAGCGCCTTATACTCTCTGATTTGCTCAACCGGAGATTTAGTCAAAGAGGAGGCGAGCTTCTCGACCTCTTCGAGGATATTTTCAGACAGGTCGGGGATTGTTATATCAGCATCTTTGAAGGTATTGTCGATGAATTCCCGGATATCAGTTCTGTCGGCGTTATCATGCCAATAAACTTTGATTGTGGTACTCATGTGCCGATCTTCGTTGCGATGGCCACAATTTGCAGATACCTGGAACTGGTCTACTTTTCCGTTAATGCACAGAGAAATGAAGGTGTGCCGTAAATCATGCAGCCGGATTTCGGGGAGTGGTTCCAGACCTTTCAGCTTTCTGACTTTGTTGCATCTGGTCTGCAGCTGATCGAACCTGTCGGATACTTTTCCAGGGGAAGGCAGGACACCTCGCGCCATATTGTGCTTGCATCGGTATACATAATCATCAGGTCCTGGTTTTGCGCCGAGAAAGTCGGTTTGTTGCTCCTTGACCTTCAATAACAGTGTTGCCAGAATGTCGGGAAGTGCAGCATATCTTTGCCGCCGTTCGAAACGGGTTTTGCCATTGTCCTTGCCATTTTTGGGGACTTTGACTTCTACACCATGGTTTCCCTGTTTACGCTGCTGCGCCACATCTATGAGCTTGTTTTCGAAGTCAATGTCTTTCCAACGCAAACCGCACAATTCACCACGGCGTAATCCGGCCAGTGCAGGGATAGCAAGGAGTGCAAAGGATGCGTAGTCCGTTTCGAAATGGGTGACATACCAGAGTGCGTATTTAACCTGTTCAATTGACCAAGTGGTTGCCTCATATTTTTCAATGTCGCCAACATCTGCATCCGTGACTACGTTTTCAGTGACTCCATACTTTTTGCCCTTCTTCATAAACTTCCAAAGATCGCTGAGATGGGTCTTGTGCTTTTGGATAGTGTTGTTACCGAGGGCGGTGGTATATACCTCGTTGGGATGCCTGCACCATTCGAAATAAGCTTCAATGGCAAGCGTATCAATCTTTCTCACATCTGTGTCACCGAAATAGGAAATCATCCGGCGTTCCTGGTTTGCCTTCTGTGCTGCGTAGGAGGACCCCCAATCGCTGCGGTATTTTTCGTTATAGTCAGCGATAGCCTGCCGGAAGGTGACTTTTCCAGCCACTTTTGACACCTTTTGGTTTTCTTTGGCCTTATTATTTACGCCTTGGTATGCTTTGGCCTCTTTTAATGTGTCGAATACCTTTTGTGTTTTGCACTGCTTGAGAACCATTGCTCCGGTTTTTTTGTCCAATCTGGGCTGCCGACCCAAATCTATGACTACAAGGTACTTATCATCTTTGATTCTTTGTTTAATTCCTGGGATTGGGGTATCCCTATATTCAGATTTTCGTGCCATAGCTGTGTCCTCCTTGCCGTTAGGAACCAATAAAATGATATGGTAGTTTTTTGGTAGTTTTTATCTGGTCTATGACACCATGATAGCAAAAAAGTGATTGCGTTGCAACCACTTTTTTGAATATTCTATTTTACAGCACCTCGAACTTATAACCCACGCCCCAGACGGTCTTCAGGCTCCAGTTGGCGCTGACGTTTTCCAGCTTTTCCCGCAGGCGCTTCACGTGGACATCCACGGTGCGGGAGTCGCCGAAGTAGTCGAAGCCCCACACCTCGTCCAGCAGCTGGTTGCGGGTGTAGACCCGGTTGGGGGAGGAGGCCAGATAGTACAGCAGCTCCATCTCCTTGGGGGGCGTGTCGATCTTTTTGCCGTCCACGGTCAGCTCGAAAGCGTCCATGTCAATGATGAGCTTGTCGAAGACCAGCCGCCGGGCTTTTTTCTCGGCGGTGGCGCCGGAGGTGCGGCGGAGCACCGCCTCGATCCGGGCCAGGACTTCCTTCATTTCGAAGGGCTTGGTGACATAGTCGTCGGCGCCGGACTTCAGGCCGGTGACCTTGTCGTCGGTCTCGCCCTTGGCGGTGAGCATGATGATGGGGGTCTGAGCCTCGGCCCGGATGGCCTTGCAGACGCTCCAGCCGTCCATAACGGGCATCATCACATCCAGCAGCACCAGGTCGGGCTT
>JBGVLR010000093.1:0-2451 GCA_045124375.1 Acetatifactor sp. | reverse complement strand
TAAGGATCTGGAGCTTGGAGACGGAGCCATCCGCATCTTCCTCAATACAAGGGGAACCAACGATGATGAAGTGAGCAAGGAACTGGTAGACTTTCTGCATTATATTGAGAAAACAGATGACGAATCGGCGGAGGCTGCGGGAAGCAAAAGAATCAAGCTGATCCATGAATGTGTACGTAAGATCAAATCCAGCGAAGAGATGGGAGTGAAGTATATGCAGTCATGGGAAGAGAAGATTTATGAGAGGGATAAAGGAAGAGAGGAAGGAAGAAAAGAAGGAAGAAAAGAAGGAAAAGCCATTGGCAAGGCAGAATCTATACTGGATATTTTACAGGAGTTTGGGGAGGTCCCCGAAGGATTGAAAGATTGTATTTTAGCACAGCAGGATATTACAGTACTTAAAGACTGGCTGAAGGCAGCGATAAAAGCGAGCAGTATAGAGGAGTTTGAAAAGTCGATACGAGGTTAATGTCTACTAAAACAGTATCGTATCCTTTAAGGCAATAGCTGATGGGAAGGAATATGTATGAATCTTCCTCTCTTGGACATACTATTTCTGAGAGAGGTGATAAAATGCCGGTAACCCACAAAGGTTCCATATCCATGGGCATGGTTCTCATCCCCATAGGATTATATAAAACAACTGTAGACAATGATGTCCATTTCAACCAATTGGAAAAAGAGAGCAAGGCCAGAATCAAGTACAAGAAGTACTGCAGTCACTGCGGTAAAGAAGTAGCTCCGCAGGATATCATCCGCGGCTATGAATACGAGAAAGACAAATATGTAGTCATGACAGATGATGAGTTGGAGAAGATTAAGACTAGGAAGGATAAAACCATTCACATTCTTCAATTTGCCAAGATATCCGAAGTTGACATGATATATTACGAGAAAAATTATTATGCCATCCCGGAAGCAGGTGCTGAGAAAGCTTTTGAACTGCTGCGACAGTCTCTTTTGTCAGAGAAGAAAGTAGCGATTGCCAAGACGGTCATGGGTACCAACGAGAAACTGTTGGTATTATACCCGCTTAAGGATGGTTTGATTGTAAAAACGCTTTTTTATTATGATGAGATTGCGGCAGTTCCGAAACAGATTCCGAAAATGAAGCTGGATGAGCAGGAACTGGAGATGGCAAGACTTCTGATTCAG
The DNA here is from genome assembly GCA_045124375.1 of Acetatifactor sp. Classification (GTDB taxonomy): domain Bacteria; phylum Bacillota; class Clostridia; order Lachnospirales; family Lachnospiraceae; genus Acetatifactor. The sequence goes on along the minus strand of JBGVLR010000093.1, from coordinate 1,296 downwards.
AATATGACCAAGCCTTTTGACGCGTCACAGTATTGTGATGAATATCAGGCCAGACTGCGTGAGGCCATTATGAAAAAGATTCAGGGACAGGAAATTGTTACAGCGGATACCAGTGCACCGGACAATGTAATTGATTTGATGGAGGCACTGCAGAAGAGTCTGGAGATGTCAAAGCAAGAAGTTGATATGATAGGAAGTAATAAGGGGACCGCATAATGAATCTTTTTGAGGATAAGAATCTTGAGCCAATGCTCATTGCCCAAATGCAGGAGCCTTTTGATGATCCCGGCTGGATCTATGAATTAAAGTTGGATGGCTGCCGCTGCGTGGCATATCTGGAACAGGAAAGAGTCATTCTGCGCAACAAGCGGAATATGGAGCTGCTCCCCAGATTTCCGGAACTTTCCGGTATTCATAGACAGGTAAAGCAAAGATGTATTCTGGACGGAGAACTGGTAGTTCTGGTAAAGGGTGTGCCGGATTTTTACGAATTACAGAAAAGGACGTTACTGTCCAATCAGGTTAAAATAAGGCTGGGAGCGAAAAGGCTTCCGGCTTCTTTTGTAGCGTATGACTGTTTGCAGACAGGCGACAGAGTTCTATTTGATGTACCGCTCATGGAACGGAAAAATATTTTACAAAATCTGGTCCTGGAAAATGATCGCATAGCTGTGTCCAGATACATCAGGGAAAAAGGGACAGAACTGTTTGCGCTGACGGTGCAGAAAGAGTTAGAGGGTGTCGTTGCAAAACGAAGCGACAGTCTATATCATCCGGGCAAGAGAACTAAGGACTGGATCAAATTCAAACGCATGGCCGATAAGGATTTTGTTATCTGCGGTTACGAGCAGGGGAAGATGGTCAGTCTGATTCTGGGGGATTATCAGGAAGAAAAACTCACCTATGCCGGTACTGTCACCATGGGAGTGCGTCATGATATCATCCGGATGTTAGAGAAAGGTGACTGCCCATTTATGAACACTCCGACTGGAAAAGAGCAGGTCGTGTGGTGCAGACCACATTGGGTGTGTACTGTGGAATATATGCCCAATACTATGGATGCGTTGCGGCAGCCTGTGTTCAAGGGGATAAGAGATGATATTTTTTGGAATTCTCTTGAAAGGCGATTGACATAAAATTCCAGTTATGCTATATTAACAACAGTTCACGTGAATCAATCTAATATCTGTTTTTCGAAATGGACAGTTGTCGTCCGATTTCCCGGACAGAGAAACTAAAGAGAACCTTTTTGTATTACCGTAGTTCGGAAAAGGCCATATGCATTGCGGTGGCACA
>JBGVLR010000092.1:0-1817 GCA_045124375.1 Acetatifactor sp. | reverse complement strand
AGCAACAGTTCCTGTTTCTCTATCTAATTCCTGATTGGTTACACCACGCTCCAACTTCGCCTGTTCTTTTTGCATGGCTTTCTCTGCCTGTTCCTGTTTATACTGTGCATAGGCTTCCTTTCCCTCCGGCGAAAGGTATTTTTCTGCCTGCACAAGCTCCCGGATACGTTTCTCGACAACATTCCAGTTTAAAAGCACCTTTGCGTAAGGACTTCCATAGTTACCTTTCTCCAAACGGATACCTTTGGCATCGTGATCCTCATGCGCTCTGTCACTTCCCGGAAGTGCGTGGGAGCTGCCGCCCGTACCATATTCATTTTTCAGAAAAGCAATGTTATCTTTCTTGTCATGCCCTTCCATGAAATACTCATAGATACGGAATTTTCCATGTTCAAAGCCGCTTCCTCCTGTCAGCCTGTAATCAATCTCGTCCTGTGTGATAAAGTCCTCATTCCTTACTTCCACCGTATCAGGTGTCGGAAATTCTTTCTTTACCACATCTAAATCCGCAAGCTGTTCTAATAAATAATCCGGTCTTTTCACATACCGCCATTTAATCTGCTTTTCTCCACTGTCAAGCTGTGCCTTTGCCTGTTCAAGCTCATCCTGAATCAGTTCTCTGCCCTCAGTAGTGGATAAAAGCTCGCATAGCCTTTCCATGCTTGCCGGGTAGTTAGAAAATTTAAGCTCCAGACTCTCCGGCATTTCCGATATACCATCACGGAAGAAATTGTTAATGTCCGTAGCAATTCTCTCACGCTCCAACGCATCCACAAGGAATACTTCATTGGCACTCATGTAAGTACCATTCTCCACCATAACACGGATATGGCTTTCCACTTCGCTCCAGCTCATCACTGCAAGGGTATTTTCCTTTGCCGATGTACCGTAACCGATACGCATACCCATTTCATCAAACCACAGTGAAACAGGATTTCCGTCAAACTCAAAACCTTTTCCGGTGGTCTTATACTCGTTCTTTAAAAATTCTGCCATTTCTTCCGGTGTCTTACCCTGCTGATACTTAGCATAGATACGCTTTCTACTGTTATCCCTACCACCGCCACTGCGCAAGATACTGTCGATCTGCTCCTGTGGCAAAGAAAAAGCAGCGGGCATGGTATATTGAATACTTGCTTCCGCTGCTGCGATTGTGCCAACCTGTTCCTCAAAGCTTGGAAACAGGCTTAACTGCTGATAGGTTCCCTCCGGCTGTTCGATATTTAACTGTAGATCAGTTCCGTCATCACGATCTCCTCTGCTGAGTGTACGATGCTGTTCATCTTCGCTACCCAGAGCATCTGATTTTCTGCTTTCATCTGCTCCGTTATCCCCTCTCTCTCCTTCATCTGTCCGGTCAAAAGTTCCATTCTCTCCTCTGCCTGCTCCTGGATCATTAACAGGTGTTCCTTCAGCTTCCCGCTCAGAAGAAGTCCCGTATATACTCCGTTCTTGTGTTCCTGTAAAAACTTCTTCCTCATCAGTCCGTACTTCGTCAGTACCTCCTTCGGCTGTTCGTCCATTACTACCATCGGTATCTGATAATCCCCGTTCTTCTCGTATGTCAGATTCATCATATTTGCTCCTTTCCCCGGCTTCTCCGGTCTGTGTGATAGATTCTCCGTCTTGGCTTTTACTTTCACGCTTTAAAGCATTGTAGCGTGTTTCTGAGGTGGTTGCAAGTCCTTTTTGAACAGAATTTTCCGCTGTGCGGTTCTCTGCTTTCTCCCTCTCATACACCCCGATTGCTTTGCCTATCTCCATCAGGATAGGCTTTGATAAATCGGACACGTTGCTGCCAAGCTGTGACAGCGTTT
>JBGVLR010000091.1:0-3084 GCA_045124375.1 Acetatifactor sp. | reverse complement strand
AGCTATGAGCATAGTATTGGCCGGAAAAACGGCATTTCCGCTGACTCTGGAAATCTGCACACAACGATCTTCTAATGGCTGACGAAGGGACTCCAAAACATTCCTTGGAATCTCCGTAATTTCATCCAGGAACAGGCAGCCGTGATTGCTTAAACTGATTTCGCCCGGCATTACCTGCTGACGTCCTCCGCCTACCATCGCAGATACGGAAATCGTATGATGAGGCGCTCGAAAGGGCCTGTCTTTCATTAGCGCGACCCCTTCCGGGAGCAGTCCGCAGACACTATAGATTTTCGTTACTTCCAGACTTTCCTCCTCTGACATTTGGGGTAAAATCGTAGGAATCCTTCGTGCGATCATAGTCTTCCCTGAGCCTGGCGGTCCTACCATCAAAAGATTTAACCGCCCGGCTGCCGCAAGCTTTGCAGCCTGTTTTACCCCTTCCTGTCCACGAATCTCTGAAAAATCAGGATTTGTTTCCTGGGTTTCTTTAATGATTTCCAGACTTATGTCTTCCTGACTGTAATCTCCCGTGATGATTCTATTTAAAGTCTCCCGCAAGTTCTCCACTCCCACGCAGGCAATACCTTTCACAATACGTCCTTCCGCTTCATTATCTTTTGGGATCACACAGACTGCACAGCCTAATTCTTTTGCTAGCTCTGCCATCGGCAGTACCCCTCTAATTTTTTTCACAGTACCATCCAGCCCAAGCTCTCCCAAAAACATTACTTTCTCAATACATTCTTTCGGGAACATGCCAAGACTGCACATCAGCGATACTGCAATGGCAAGATCAAAGCCTGTCCCTTCCTTTTTTGTATCCGCCGGGGACAAATTCACCGTAATCTTCTTCGGCGGTATAGATACCCCTGTATTCTTCATGGCAGTCCTTACCCTGTCAGCGGATTCTCTTACTGCGGATGCCAGATAGCCAACCATCACCAGGCCCGGAAGTCCGTCAGAAACATCGGTCTCCACCCAAATGGGCATACCGGTAATGCCTCGGACATCCGCAGACAATACACTGCTAAACATCTTTTTCCTCTTTTCATTTTATCTTTTTTGTGGAATTGCCTGATAGAATTATCAGTACTGGATTTTGGATACTTTGATTGTAACAGATTTTTCTTCTAAAAACAACTTCGAAGTTTTTCGATTGCAGTTTTTTCTATGCGGCTGATATAGGATCTGGATATTCCAAGCTTTTCGGCCACCTCTCTTTGGGTGTATTCCTTTTTTCCATATAATCCATAGCGCAGCGCCAGAACTTCCCGCTCTCTCTCTGTCAGTACCATAGGAATGAGTTCATAGACTTTTTTTGTATCATCCTTTGCTGACACAATTTCAAAAGCTGACTGCTCCTGACTTTCAATCACATCCAGAAGATTGATTTCATTGCCTTCCTTGTCTGTTCCAATGGGCTCATAAAAGGAAACCTCTTTTGTCTGCTTCTTTTTGGAACGAAAATACATCAAAAGCTCATTTGCTATCCTCCCCCCAATGCGTTTTTGAAGCACCGAGGGGATTAGTTTTTCCCAGGCGATCATCCTCCATATCGTCATCCTCATAATCTACATCGGAGAAGTCCACCAATTCCTCTGTTTCGTCATCATCCTCGGTATTACCGAATGCAACGGCAGTAATTTCCGGATACTCAATTTCATCATCCCTAACACCAAACAGAATGACATGAGCATTGACACCATCCCAAACCACCTTGCGCACGATGGTGCGAATAGCAGCACGTTTTTGTTCAACTGTCATTTCATCAATGCCATCCTTGAAGATCGTCAGCAACTGACGAAGCAAATCAAATTCAATATCACTAAGGGCGTGCTGTGAAGTCAGTCCTTCCAGTTCCTGAATACGCTGTTCAAGAGCTTGGTAATCTCCATTCAACTGCTCAATTCGCTTGGTTACATGAGCCTTTGCAGGACTGTCACCCATATCTACAAGGGAATCTACCAGAGAATTGATTTTCTTCTCGGTTTCTGCCTTTTCCTTTCGCATATCATCCAATCGCTGTTCGTAGTCCATGCGATTACCGGTATAGAATCTGCGGCTCTGCTCCAACTGTGCAATGAAAGTATCTTTGTCCTCTGCGAGCATTTTAATCTGCTCAACTACAGCCGTATCCAATGTGTTACCATTGGCATTTTTACTGTTGCACACAGATCTCTGACTGCGTTCCTTCATTTTGCAAACATAGGTATAAATCACCTTGCCATCCGCAGTTTTGCGCTTGCTCATTTTCGGATACATACGCTCACCGCAGCTGCAGAATAACAAGCCAGTCAGAAGCGCTTCATTACTGCGTGGCTTTCTGAAAGATTTGGATTTGTTACGTTCCAGAGATTCTTGAATCTGCACCCACACCTTACCTGGAATCAGACCCGGATGCTTGCCGACTGATACAATCCACTCACTTGCAGGCAGATACTTTGTAGCTCTGCCTTTTTCCTGATCAGTACGATTGTAAGCCATAATACCATGCTGGTTATCGAAAGCATCTTTTTCTGAGAACAAGTCTGTATCGTTCTGAATGAAGTAATTATAGGCATCTTCATCCGCAATCATATAAACCGGATTCTGTAAAATAGCTTTGATGGAGAAACGGGTAAAGTAATTGTTGTTCTTCGTTTTGATACCCTGTTTGATCAAGGCTGCTTCTGTCAATGTCAGAGAATCTGTTTCTATATATAAGTCATAAATCATTCTTACAATATCAGCTTCGTCTGGTATCAGCTTCAGCTTGCAGGCTTTCTTAGACTTACCATCGATAGTAATACTCTTAACTGCTTCAGAAGCATATCCGGTAGGTGTTGTGCCACCAAGCCAGCGTCCGGTCTTTGCCAGTTCGTGCATATTATCACGGATACGCTCCGCAATGGTTTCACGCTCCAACTGCGAGAAAACAGATGCAATATACATCATAGCTCGTCCCATAGGGGTGCTTGTATCGAACTGCTCTTTAATAGAAACAAAAGAAATATCCAGGCGAGCCAGTTCTTCAATCAAAGTAGAAAAGTCGCTGATATTTCGGCTGATACGGTCAAGACGATAAACAATAATTGCCTTGAA
>JBGVLR010000090.1:0-2110 GCA_045124375.1 Acetatifactor sp. | reverse complement strand
CTCGCTTTTTCCCGTAAGCTCCGACATATAGGTTAGGTCTACCCTTGCCTTTTCCCCTAATGACACCGCCAGTGCTTCACTTGCGGTATCCACGCTTGTGACAACTTCTGCCTTTTTAATGGTTCGCTTGGAAAACATATCCGCCTTGCCTTTGAAGTTGCCTTCATCGTCTAATTTCTCCAATGAACAAAGCAGACAATAGCTTGAGTCCTGATTAAACGCTCTCTTATTTGTCTGTGAATTAATCAGACCGTATTTCTTGGAAAACGCATCATACAGCTCATTAAGCTCTGCCTGCTTGCTCTTAATCATATCTTCCGGGTACTCGTTTAATTGATAGTCAATCAGCTCCTGTGTGCAGTCACGAATCTGCACCATGCCTTTCATGCGCTGCTCCATCGTTTCTGATACGTCCACAGGCTTCATAATGGAATTTTCCCGGTAATACACCCTCTCGTCCACGATCGTGTAACTGTAATTCTTCACGCTTGGATCGGCGGGAATGGATTCTCTTGCCAGCTCATCATCAAGCTCATCAAACTCTACCTCGTCGATGCTGCCCTCGATATGGGATATAGCCTTTTCAAGCTGCTTGGATAATGAAATGGTGGTATCCGGTGTGCAGGTGGCTTCCATACCAAACTGCCCGCTGACCATTTCCATTTTTCCCATGATCATCTCCGGGTGGTCTGCAAAATACTGGTTCATGGCTATGCCATCTTCATTTTCACAAAGATGCACCCAATCCGGCTCGATGTCGATTACCCTGTCACGCTTCTTTAAGAAAAGAATGTCCGAAGTGACCTCCGTCCCCGCATTTTCCTTAAAGGCTGTGTTGGGAAGCCTGATCGCTCCAAGAAGCTCCGCTCTCTGCGCAAGGTACTTTCTGACTTCCGGACTTTTCTTATCCATTGTTCCCTTTGAGGTGACAAATGCCACCACGCCGCCCGGTCTGACCTTATCTAAGGCTTTGGCAAAAAAGTAATCGTGTATGAGGAAGTTATGCTTATCATAGGCTCTGTCTGCCACCTTATACTGACCGAAAGGCACATTTCCGATTGCCACATCAAAGAAATCATTGGGATACTCCGTCTTTTCAAAGCCTGTGATCTTCACATCGGCATTCGGGTATAGCTGTCTTGCAATTCTTCCGGTAATTCCGTCCAGCTCCACACCATAAAGCCTGCTCTCCTGCATACTCTCCGGCAGCATACCGAAAAAGTTTCCAATACCCATTGCCGGCTCCAAGATGTTACCTTTGGAAAAGCCCATTCGTTCCATCGCATCATAAATCGCCTTGATGATCACAGGACTTGTGTAGTGGGCATTTAAGGTGCTTTCCCTTGCTGAATCGTATTCCTCGGCTGACAACAGGCTCTTTAATTCCTGATATTCACTTGCCCAATTCGCTTTGGTTTCATCAAAGGCATCGGCAAGACCACCCCAGCCTACATATTTTGCTAAAATCTCCTGTTCTTCTGGTGTGGCAATACGGTTTTCGCCCTCAATCTTTTCAAGCGTTCTGATTGCTTCCACGTTCTGACGGAATTTTTCTTTTGCCGCAAAGCCTTTTCCGGCACTTTCCTCTGTTTCCGGAGCAATGTGGAAGTTGACTGCACCCGATTTGTCAATCTGTGGCTGTTCCTTTGGCGCTTCTGCTTCATTCTGCGGCTCCGGTTCGGCAAGCACTTCACTTTCTTGCATTGGATTAGACAATTCTTCATTTTTCTGTTCATATTCACCCCATACTCTTTGGGAAACAGCAGAAAAATAAGGAGATTCTTCTTCCATAATGCTGAAGCGAATCTCCTCCATGTCCTCAAGGCTCTTTGCCCCGGCTATTTTATCATGGTACTTAAAATATAATGCTTCCCTGCCAAGAATACCCTCCAATCGTGCCAGTTCAGGCTCCGGCATACGTTCCCAAATATCATTCTTCTCCGTATGAATGGTAAAGCCTTCTCCGTCATCATGGTACTCAAGCGTATATTGCAGCTTATCATGTTCCCCACGAATATCACACTCAAAATCATAGACTGTTGTTCGTGTACCTCTGATATATTCCCGGTCTATCAATACAAGGTTTTGAACATCATCCGCAGTCAAAGGC
>JBGVLR010000089.1:0-2190 GCA_045124375.1 Acetatifactor sp. | reverse complement strand
CATTTCTTCATAATGGTCTCTAAAAATATCTTGTAGTATGCTCATGAGACTATTATGAATCAAAATGGCACAAAAAGAAACCCCTAATCCCCTCAAGATTGAGGGGCAGGGGAGTTGAAGTGCCGAAGGCACTTTTTTATCCGGTGTGGGATGTGGGGCAGATGGACGAGCTGCGGGCAGCCGGAAATGCCGGTGCCGGGAAGAATAAAGAAGCAAAATATGCATTGTTTGATTATCGCAGGAGAGACCCGCTGACCTATGAAGCAGACGTACAGATTGTGAACAGCAACGTGGCTGAGAGATAATAGAAGGACAGGAGGATGGAAGCAATGAAGAAGAATACAGCCAGAATATTAGAGGCCTTGGACAATTATTATGGAACGGATCACCGATGTTCTCTGGACCATGAGAATGCTTGGCAGCTTTTGATCGCCACTATGCTCAGCGCCCAGTGTACCGATGCCAGAGTGAATATGGTAACGCCGGGATTATTTGCCAAATATCCCGGTGTAGAAGCTTTTGCAAACGCGGATTTGAAGGAACTGGAACAGGATATCCATTCCACCGGATTTTATCATAATAAGGCCAAGAACATTATCGCATGCTGCCGGACTTTGGTAGAAAAATATAACGGAGAAGTGCCAAGTTCCCTGGAAGATCTGACTTCTCTGGCCGGTGTAGGCCGCAAGACCGCCAATGTAATCCGGGGAAATATCTTTCACGAGCCCAGTATCGTGGTAGATACCCATGTAAAGAGAATTTCAAAGAAGCTGGGACTGACGAAGGAAGATGACCCCGTAAAGGTGGAGTTTGATCTGATGAAAGAGGTGCCAAAGGACCACTGGATCCTGATTAATATGCATTTGATTGCTTTTGGCAGGGAGATCTGTAAGACACCTACACCCAGGTGCGAGGAATGTTTTCTTCAGGGATTGTGCCCGGATTTGAAGAGCAGACAGAAATCGGCGAGTAAACGCACGAAAAAATAAAGAAATTTGAAAGAGAGATCGTAACATGACCAACTCATACGTGAGTATCGACCTGGAAACTACGGGCCTGAATCCGAAGACAGATAAAATAATAGAAATCGGTGCCGTGAAAGTGAAAGGCTGTGTAGTGCAGCAGACCTTTTCTACGTTGATTCAGCCCGGCAGAAAGCTGGAGAAGCGGGTGACAGAGCTGACCGGCATCAATGATGCGATGCTGGTGGATGCTCCGGATTTATCGGAAATCCTTTCGGGACTGTTTGAGTTCCTGGAGGATTTGCCGCTTTTGGGACACCGGATTCTCTTCGATTATTCTTTCCTGAAAAAAGCGGCTGTGAATCAGAAGATTTCTTTTGAAAAAGAGGGGATCGACACTCTTAAAATTGCCAGAAGATACTTGACCGGATTGGAGCACAAGACGCTGGAGAGTTTGTGCGTACATTATCAAATTCCTCATAATGCCCATCGGGCCTTAGGAGACGCGCTGGCCACCCATCAGCTTTATCAGATTCTTGCGAGGGACTATTATAAGGAAGAGGACGGAATTTTCCGGCCTGTGAAGCTCGTATATCAGGTAAAAAGAGATACGCCGATTACAAAGGCTCAGAAAGAACGGTTGTATCGACTGCTGGAGCGGCAAGGCATGCATCTGGATATTGATGTGGACAGTCTGACACGCAGTGAAGCAGACAGGATCATCGACCGGATTCGCAATCAAATTACCGGTTTGGAAATAAGTGCATATGAATAATAAAAAAGCCGGAGAAATGGTGTCAAATACTATTTGCCGGCTTTTTGTTTATTTTTAACAATTGAATACTTTGCACTATTTATGGAAGTTAACATTGTAAAAGGGGAAAAGTGATTTGGCATATAGAGATTGGTGTAAATTCTTGCTTTGTCTATTTTGGATGCAAAAAAAGCAAGAATTTACACTTTATTTGTATAAAATTACATGCTATTCTGTGATTGAGGACGGACGAGAGGAGAAAAATACATGAAAAAGAAAAAAATGACAACACGCATTTGGAGACATCGTGATTATTATCTGATGCTCCTGCCGGCAGTCGTATATGTAATTATCTTTTGCTATACGCCGATGTATGGTTTGCAGATTGCATTTAAAGATTTCAAGATGTCGTTGGGATTCAGCGGCAGCAGGTGGGTTGGCCTGCAGCATTTTGAGAACTTTTTTAACGGATAT
>JBGVLR010000088.1:0-2112 GCA_045124375.1 Acetatifactor sp. | reverse complement strand
CAGTTCAAAGCAGGAGATTTGGTTGAAGGTATCTTTGAAGACTGTCCCGTCAGACTGGATTCTTTTGAAGAGAGTGGTAGGGAAGTGCTGCGTGTCATCATTCCCGACAGCCAAAACCGTTTTCCTGAAGATCCTAACTGTGATTACCCTTATAGCTTCCAGCTGGTTCCCGCCAATATGCTGGAGCGAGGAGAGGGAGGGATGTGCTGATGGAGAGTGAACTGAACAACGCTGTGTTTCTCACACCATCAACGAAAATCCGGTTCAAATGTACAGGATGCGGTGAATGCTGCCGCCATGTAAAGGAATCTGTGCCGGTAAGCTGCCAGGATGCATTCTATCTGGCAAAGTATCTTCGTGATACCGGCGCAGATATTTACTGTATTGATCAGTTTTTGAGTGAGTATGCAACACCTGCGTTACTGGATGATTGCGGGTTCTTCGTTTACTTCCTGAATACAGTAGGGGAAAACGATGCCTGCATCTTCCTCAAGGATAACCGCTGCTCTGTTCAAAAGGCTAAACCCACGGCCTGCAGGCTCTATCCGTTTATGGTAGATCCGACTGGGTCTGGTGGATTTCGCTTTTTATACAGCAGGGAACGGGATCACCACTTCCGTGGTCCCCTGGTGGAAACAAAAAACTGGATGAAGAAGAACTTCTCCCAGGAGAATCGAGCATTTACGCAAGAAGAGTATGCTAAGGCTGGATCCATCGGAAGGTATCTTCGGATGATTCCTGAAAACAGGAAAACAGAAGCGCTGATGCACTTCCTGCGTCTGAGATATTCTGAGTACGATCTGGATCTTCCTTTCCTGGAACAGTTCCGTCGTAACCAGGAGAAGCTGCTTGCAATTCTCTTCCGCATGGCCGAGAACGAAGCATCCTCCCATAAAAATGAACATTTCTAAAAGAAATCGGGCGTGTCGACAAATTTCGGCACGCCCTAAGCATAGGAGTAGATATAATGAGTATGGAAAATATTGCAAAAGACCTTGAGGCTCGTACCATCGGCCTCGATGACACTTTCAGATTTCACTGCACTGCTTGCGGCAAATGCTGCATCAATCGGGAGGATATCCTTCTGAATCCACGTGACCTGTATCGCATTGCAAAACACCTGAACTGCACACCTCTGGACGTATATCAAAATTACTGCGAAAGCTACATCGGCTCTAGTTCTCACTTTCCGATCGTTCGCCTGAAGCCCAAGGGCCATGTGAAACGCTGCCCCTTTTTGAAAGATAGGAAATGTGCGGTTCATGAGGCCAAGCCCGGTGTCTGTGCAATTTATCCCTTAGGAAGGTACATGAAGATCGATTCCGATGATTACAAGCAGGGTAACCTGGATAATCCGGTTGTGAAGTATCTGATCCAGCCCATCGAGTGCGGTGACAACAGCTGTGTACATTCCGTTCGGGATTGGCTCTCCGGATTCAATATTGCTCTGGAGGACCAAGCCTTCATCCGGTGGCATCAGGAAATTGCCAAGATTGGCAGCATACTGAAACAGGCAGAAAAGAAACTCAGCGCTCCTGTAATGGGAAAGCTCTGGAATACCGTACTGATTTTACTGTACCTGAATTATGATGTCACAAAGGATTTTTTACTGCAGTTTGAGGAAAATGCGTCGGATCTTATGACGGCGCTTCAGACTGTCCAAAGCATGATGAAAGGGGTTTAACCATGTCAGATGAACGTAACCAGTATCAAATTATCCGCAAAGATGCCCGTAATTGCTTTGTAGAAAGCCTATCGGATTCCTTCACTAAGGGTAGAGCACACTTTGCTTTCGCAACCTATGACCTGAGCAAGCCTGCCGGACAAAGGCAGACCAATAACATCCATATCTATATCTCCGTACCGGAACTGCTGGAGCTTTGCAGAAAGCTGTCTTGTGGTGAACTGAGATACATCCTGCAGCAGAAGAAGCAGACAGGGGACAGTAAGCCCATTCAGGAATGGCTTGGCGGAACTTCCGCGGAGAAACTGCGCCAGTATGGCAAGGCAAGACCAGATGGAAAGAGTTTATCCAGAGTCTGTAAGCTTTTGGTCGGTCAGAAAACGGATTTTCTGCTGATCGCTGACAGTGGTCCCGGTGATAAGGATGCC
>JBGVLR010000087.1:0-3482 GCA_045124375.1 Acetatifactor sp. | reverse complement strand
CCAAATCCTTATGTGGCACTTTATTATGTGGCAGAAGAAAGCCGAGAAAAACTGGATCAGACAACACAGGAATTTTTCGATACCATGCATATTCCATCCAAGGATGGACAGGAAGTTTTGTATCAGAATCAGATGCCTGTTTATATCAAATAATTATTTACTAACAACAAAAGACGCAGGACTAATATCAACATATAATGTTATTGACCTCTTAAAATAGCGTAATAATGATTAGCTTGCGTGTCTCTGGATTGTTCTGTATACTGTCATTAGTTTACAGAAAGAAAAAAGTCTCAGAGCACCTTCCCTGGAAAGTCGTGTACTCTGAGACCTGGTCGCTAAAACCATGGTTATTATATCAGACTATACGTTAACCCTCAAGGGGAATTCAGGTGTTTTTTGTTGAGAGCAGTGTGACCAGCCATATATGTCCCAGATGTCAGGGGATTCTTGCCTACCGGGATTCACGCGTACGTATCCGAAGGAAAGAAGGCGGACGTAAGGAGCGTCTGATGATACGACGTTTCAGATGTAAAAACTGCCATTCCTATCATAATGAACTTCCGGATTGCCTCTCCCCGTATAAGCATTATGAAACTGAGGTTATATCAGGAGTTCTTGATGGAGTTGTCACTCCTGAAGATGCTGATTCCGAGGACTATCCGTCCATGCAGACCATGCAGCGCTGGCTCCTGTGGTTGCAGGTCAATCTGACCAACATAGAAGGCTACCTTAGAAGTGCCGGCTACAGTATCTTCAGACTTGGGGAAGGAGTCCTCTTCTCCAAAGGTTCACTGCTCGAAGCTATACGAAAAAAATATCAAAGCTGGCTGGAGATCATTCTCCGCCTGATCTATAACAGCGGGGGATTCCTGGTGCCGATCCCCTGGTAGCACTGTGCACCTACTTTGGTTCGTCTGTCACCGGCTGCTTCTGTATAGTGGTCTCAAAGGAGGTCGCTATACTATGAATACAAGCAAAAATCTTATGAAACAACAGTGGCAGGAACAGGAAGCACTCAAACGCTTTCAGCTTATATCTCCCCTTCTCAGGGAAGATATGGATGACGCAAAACGTCTGCAGCTGCGCAGGCAGATTGCACAGGAGAATAACATCTCCGTCCGCTCTCTTTATCGTTACGAGAAAGCATATGCAGAAAGCCAGTTCTCTGGACTCAAACCGGCAGACCGGCAAAAACACAGATCCCAGAGACTTCCGGACAATTTCGATTTTCTTCTGGAACAGGCAATCCAGCTCAGGAAAGAGGTCCCGGAACGGTCTGTTGCACAGATCATCTTCATTCTGGAAGCAGAAGGCTTTGTAGCACCGGGGGTATTAAAACGCCCAACCCTGGAAAGACATCTTTATAAAGCAGGGTTTGGCCGTGAACATATGCAGATGTACAGAGAAGCCCGTGAGAGTTCATCGAAACGCTTCTGCAAACCACACCGCATGATGCTGATCCAGGGAGATATCAAGTATGGTCCCAAACTTCCTATTGGAAAAAACGGTGCCAAAGTACAGACCTATCTGTCCTCGGCTATTGATGACCATTCCAGACGGCTGCTATTCTCCCGGTTCTATGATAATCAGGAAGAAGCGATCATCGAGGATACCTTTCACCAGGCGATCCTGCGTCACGGAACTTTTGATGCCTGTTACTTTGATAACGGATCACAGTATATCGCAAAGCAAATCCGTTTTTCCCTTTCCAAACTCGGCATCCGTGTCATTCATGCAAAGCCGAGAAGCGGAAAAAGCAAAGGCAAGATCGAAAAGTTCCACCAGGTCGTGGATGATTTTATCCGCGAATCGAAGCTGAAGGGTATCAAAAGCCTGGATGAATTAAACCGTCTCTGGGAGATCTTCGCAGACGAGTATTATCACAAGAAATCTCATGAAGGGATCAGTGAGTACTATGAAAGCCTTGGAGCTGCGGTCCCGGAAGAAGGGATCACACCTCTTCAGGAATGGAACCGCGACAGCCGCCCGCTCACTTTCCTGGATGTTTCAGTCGTAGCGGAAGCTTTCCTTCATCACGAAGAACGCAAAGTTGACAAAGGCGGATGTATCAGTTTCCGCGGAATAAAATACGAGACAAAACCATCACTGATTGGGCATAAAGTTGAAATTTCTTATGACCCTGCCGCGCCTGAAACGATCACGGTTTCTTATCCAGGCTATGAACCTTTTACAGCACAGCCTATAAAAATCAGCTCATACTGTGACAAACGTCCCGTATTACCGGCATCCATGCAGGAACAGAAACCGAGCACATCCCGTTTTCTTGATGCTTTAGAAAACCGCCATGCACAGACACAGCGTCAGATAGCTGACGCGATTTCATTTGCATCCTATCGGAAGGAGGCGAATGACAATGTATGAGGCATTCTTCGGTATGGAACACACACCCTTTGTCCGTGATGTTCCGCCTGAAAAGCTGTATGAATCATCTGCTTTTCGCGAGACATTAGGGCGTTTATCCTATGTGGCAGACCGCCAGATGTTTGCGGTTGTAACCGCTGATTCCGGATGTGGGAAATCAACGCTGATCCGCCGGTTTTACTCAGAGCTTCCTAAAGAGGATTACATCGTTCTTTATCTTTCAGACTCAAAGCTGACTCCAAGATGGTTTTATAAGGGGCTGCTGGATCAGCTCGGTCTGGAATCAAGGTTTTATCGGGGAGATTCCAAACGCCAGCTACAGCAGGAAATTGAAATCATCCGTGGAGTACAGCACAAGAAAGTTGTCTGTATCCTTGATGAAGCTCATCTATTGGAAAAAGAAACGCTGGAAGAATTCCGATTTCTTTTGAATTACAAATTTGATTCTGTCAGTCCCATGGCAGTAGTCCTTGTCGGGCAGACAGAACTTTGGGAAAACAAACTGAAGTTACAGCGTTACGCTGCTATTCGCCAGAGAATCGATATGTATTGTACGCTTCCACATCTGGACAGATCGGAAACAGAACAGTACATCGGAAGTCATATGGCGTATTCTGGATGTTCTCAGGAGGTTTTTACTGAAAAAGCAGTGGATGAGATCCACAAGGCATCTGCCGGAATTCCCCGTATGATCAACCGGATCTGCGAAAAGGCACTGATGTATGCCTTCCAACAGCAGAGACGTCTGGTCGATGACTATATGATCAAGTTTGTAGTAGAGCATGAAATGCTCACGGTCACAACTAAGTAAAAGTCAGCCGCCCGTTTTCGGGCGGCGAATCCACCATTATCTATGACAGGCAGTTAAGCAATCTGATGACAATTCGTGTGAGCAGTCTGGTGACAGCTCATGAAATCATTAACATTTAAGTTTCAGGAATGTCTGTAATTTCATCTGCCCGGTATTGATTGAAGATTCCGCGTACTGCCTGGTGCAGCTGTGGCTTGAGTTCTTCAAGACCTACCGGCTGCTGGTAAAGGATCGAATTGTAGCTGGTTCCACTGACCAGTTCGAGAATCATGTACATCATAAGCTC
>JBGVLR010000086.1:0-22231 GCA_045124375.1 Acetatifactor sp. | reverse complement strand
GATACACCATTAAAGATGATGTTATTCCTGCTTCCTGATTAGGCGTAGTGTCAATATTTAGTTTTTAATGCCACCCTAAAAGATGGTTTATTTGTGATGCCCGCATTTTTTCTCTAGCCACTACCACTCTGTTTCAAACTTTTCTGCCTCCGTCTGTACTTGATAAGATAAGTATACGCTTAACGGGAAAGCTTTTCAAATAAATCTGCAAACAAAGCATCCCTCTTGATACTGTTTACATATTTAATGAAGTGACGGCGGTTGTCAAATCCGTAGTGGTCATCATATTCAGGAATAGGGCTGTGAATCAGGCAATCTGTCATGAACTGACGATCTACGTTTAAGAGCCATGCAACAGCAGTGACATCCCAGATGACTCTTGTCCAGGGCCGTCCTTTCGCATAACTTTCAGCTTCTGCAATAGTATTTTCAACCAGATAATCGCAGAGCTTATTTTTCCCCAGAAGCCAGTGTTCCAGCTCATACCTTGAAGTGGCAAAATGATCTACCACACCGCCGCAGGGCAGTTGTACCAGAGGAACACCGCAGCCGAATACGATTCTGGCAGCAGCAATATCCTGATACAGATTGAATTCGCGGTTGTGATCCAGATGAACACCGTTGCCGCCCAGCCAGACAATGACAGTGTTTTCCTTCATGGCAGGATTTAGTAATAAAGCAGATGCTACATTGGTAATGGCGCCGATTGCCACGATGTAGAGAGGATGCTCCGGAGAGTACTCATTTGCCAGTTCAGAAAGGAAGGCTGCAGAATCGGAGAGGACAGGAGTATTCTCATCTATCATAAACCGATCGGAGCCACGGTAAACGTTAGCCTTTAAATCCTGTGCATCGGCTAAATCAAGAAGTTTCAAAATTTCCTGATAGCTCTTCTCCATGCCGTCGGCAACAGAGGTGGATTTGGAATTCAGGAAAGGTGCGGCACAGATGCCTTTTACATGCAGGCGGTCTTGGCTGCGGAGCATGTAAGAAATGGCAAACTGGTCATCAATCTCATTATAGGCATCGGTGTCAAGTACGATATCCACCGATGATATGGGGGGATTCAGATTTTTCAGGTACTGTTCTGTAGTCATGATTCAGTCTCCTTTTAAGTTTTGATTGGTGGAGGGACAAGGGGATCTGTGTCTCCTGCTTTTTCTCCAGTATATCATACTGGCTGTAACAAGATATATCTCATATTGGCTTTTCCTTTTATACGAATTGGCTCTCCTGAAATGTAGTGAGGGGCTTACGGGAAAAGCAGATTGACATATGAGTGGGGAAAAGATATGATGTGTTTATCACGGGATAATCAGAAAATACGATTATACAGGAGAAAATGATGAAAGATTTTGAATTGAAGACCGCCTGGGATGCCTGCAGGAAAAAAGGACACCTGGTTTACTACTGCAATGGTTCCGGAATGGGATGTGTAGGGAACGAAAGCTATACAGTCTCAGCCAATACGTTTGTCTTAATTCCGCCTAATACGGAACATGAAGAGTCTCATCAGGCAGATTGTAAGCTCTTCTGTGTGGGCTTTGTGTCTGAAGAAATATTAACTTTCCAATTGCTGCAGGATTCGCAGGGAACAATATATGGAATTATAAAGAAGATTATACGTGAAGCTACGCAGCAGCCTCCTTCTTATAAAGAAATGATTCGTGTGAAGCTTTGGGAGTTAATGCTGGAGATTCAGCGTCTGGAAGCTATCGGCTCCCAATCTTCTACCAGGAATTTTGAATATGTGATCAATTATATTGCCCAGAACTATCATGAGAAAATTATGTTAAGAAGCATGGCAGAACAGATGCATATCAGTTATGATTATTTCCAGCATCGCTTTAAAGAGATTCAGGGAGAATCCCCCCAGCAGTTTCTGGTTCACAAAAGAGTAGAAGCTTCACAGAAAATGCTTTTGGATAAAACATTAAGCTGCACGGAAATCGCTTACAGATGCGGATTCTCCAATTCGGCGCAGTTTTCAGCCATATTTAAGCGGGAAGCAGGGGTTACACCTTATCAATATCGGGCTATGGCCAGGCGGTAGCATGATGTGGCGGTAGAGATATATCAGCGGGCGACCGATTACCAATTACCGATAGAACCCCTAAAAGAAAAGAAGGTCTTTACAGAGGAACATATGTTTGCTGTGATATATCAGTAACAGGCTTCGTAATAGATAAAAGAGGTGTCATACATTTTCGACAGCAGGGAAGGACAGAAGATGAGCGGAAAGAATGAATATCATGGCAGAAGAAGTTCAGGGAGAACCGGAGGACGCAGCGGGAGCAGGCAAAGCAGTCAAAGGAAGACTGGCCAAAGAAGGAGCAGGCAAAGCAGCACCAGGCCAAGCGGCAGCAGGCAACGCCGCAGTCAGAGCGGAAGGGGCGGTATCCTGACATTATTAGTTTTGCTGGTACTGCTGCCATTTATGGCTTATGGTGTGAAGTATCCGGACAGCAAGGCCGGCGAAGTCATAAGCCGCATGCAGGCTCAGTTAGAAACGGTAACCATCACTGAGCTGGGTGAGACAGGAGCACTGAGCGCAGAAGATGAAACGGTACATTCCTTTGAGGTACATTTTATTGATGTGGGACAGGGAGATGCCACTCTGATTAAATGCGGAGATCATACGATGTTGATCGATACAGGAGAGGATGATAAAGGTACTGCTATCCAATATTATCTTACGAAGCAGGGGGTAGAGGAACTGGACTATCTGATACTGACCCATCCGGATTCCGATCATATCGGTTCGGCAGATGTTATTATTACCAAGTTTTCCATTGAGCACGTGCTGATGCCTGATTATGAGAAGGACAACAGTACTTACAGAAAAATGATGGAGGCTCTGGATTACCGGAGGATGAAGGCAGAAATCGTAACTACAGAAGAAATGGCAGACAGCAAGACGTCAGCAGCATATACAGTTGGCAGCAGTTTTTACCTTGGAGAGGCAGTTTGTACCATACTTGGCCCCGTGCAGCAGTATGATGAACCCAATAATTCTTCAATTGCACTTCTGATTCGGTATGGCGATACCGGCTTCCTGTTTACCGGAGACGCAGAAAAACAGGCTGAGAGGGACATCCTGGAATACTGTGCGGATAATGGTATCTCTTTACAGGCAGATGTATACAAAGCAGGTCACCATGGAAGCAGTACCTCTTCCGGTGATGTGCTTTTGGAGGCGGTTGCACCTGCATGGACGGTAATCAGCTGCGGCAAGGGTAATTCTTATGGTCATCCCCATGAAGAAACTTTGGAACACTTCCGGATGAGGGGGATTCAGATATACCGGACGGATGAACAGGGAAGTATAGTGGCTTATTCAGACGGCAGGGATATTACTTGGGAAGTCGTCGGAAAGTCGGAGGAATAAAAGCACTATTGTGCAAAATGACCAAGAGACGGAATGGCCTTAAATAGCAGCATCTTGGGATAGCGGGTGTTGCTATTTAAGGTTCTTTTTATATAAGTTCTATATTAGTTACAGTTCACTCCGCGCCATTCGCAAAGTCGCGCCTACGGCGCTTTTCGCCGCTTTGCGGCTACCTTTGCTCATAAACCGGCGCTCCCTTCGTCAGCCCAGGCAGAAAAAGCCGCATGCAAGCATGCGCTTTTTCTGCCCGTAGCTGACGAGTGAACTGTAACCTATATTATTTTTCTACATAATTACAAGAAGAAAAGGCTTGCACTTTCCTTTCTGAACGTGCTATGATACTACCATCATTTATGCGCATAACTTTATGATCTTAGTGGAAATCTGTTGATCCTGCTGGCTCCATCTGCATAGGTCAATCCCGGCGTATCGCCTATATTTTCACTTAAGTTTAACAAAAGACAGGCAGGCTGGGGGAAGTCTACCTTTTATTTGCCTGCTGTAAGTAAAAGTTACTATTCGGACAGTAACAGATAAAATGTAAAACAGATAATTTCTGTATTTACATTCGTATAAAAATAAGGTATAATAGGAGGTGACATATGGCAGATAAAGATTTATCAGAGAAAGTGCTTATTGAACTTCCTGATGTTTTTGCCGACATATATAATTCTTTTGTGTTTAAGGGGATAAAGGTACTAAAACCGGAGAATTTAAGACAGATTGCAACAGAGAATATATCTAACCCCGGTGGAAGAGGATTGAAACAACAATTTCGTGATGTAGTCATGGAAAATGTAGTTACAGGATTAAGATATATGATTCTGGCAATTGAAAACCAGTCGCAAGTAGACAGAACTATGCCGCTTCGCGGAATGGGTATGGATTATGCAGAATATGAGAAGCAGATCAGACTTTTAAATGCCGGTAAAAAGACCAGACATGGAACGAGAAAAAGAAAGCTGCAAAAAGCTTGGAAAAAGAAGAAACAATATCAATTGCAGCAAGGTAAATTATTGATTCCGGTGATTACACTGATTTTGTATTATGGTGCGAAAGACTGGTCAGGTCCTAAAAGTTTGCATGAAATGATACAGATGCCGGATGAAAATATGTATCCCGGTGTGAGGAAGTATATTCATGATTATGGTATGAATCTAGTGGTATTAAAGGATTTAAATCAGGAGGAAGAAGAACTCTTTGTATCAGATTTTAGGTTGTTGGTGAGGTATCTGAGAAATTGTAATGATCCTGTTAGACAGATGGAACTAATGCGGCAGGGAGATGACCTGGATCACCGGAAGGAGACCATGATGGCTATGGCTGCCCTGACGAGGGATGAAAGATATACAGCTTTGGCAGGGAAGGAAGAGGAGAATCTGGTAGCTGTTATCTGCAACATGATTCAGGAATGCGGAACCGGATGTACAAGTGAAATGATTTATGAAAAATTATTTCAGGTAATCCGGTAAGCTAAAGTTACAATCTCCAAAGATCTGAAAAAGAGAGGAATGACCTTCGTTGGTTCGACCATCATCTATTCCTATTTGCAGGCGATAGGTGTTATCAATGGTCATTCCAGAGAATGTATGTGTTACAGCCGTTTTAGCCCCATGAGATGAGGAGGATGCAGGCATATGAACGAAAGACAGGATATTCCCGAAACCATTCGGCAATTCATTGGCACAAGACCTTATTACATAGATGATATCGGCGAATCATCTTCGCAGGTAATCTGCTTCGATGATATGATATTAAAAATCCAGGAATGCAGCGAGGAGTCGGAAAATGAGATACGGATGATGAAATGGCTTCAGGGCAAGCTTCCGGTACCTGCTATTCTGCATGAAGAAAAGGTGGGGAATATACAATACCTGTTGATGAGCAGAATACCCGGTGAGATGTCCTGCGCGGAAAGCTATATGGACAGAGAAGAAGTGCTGCTGGAACTGTTAGCTCAGGGATTGAAGATGCTCTGGAGTGTAGACATTACGGAGTGCCCATATCATAATTCTTTGGAACAGAAGCTGAGACAGGCCCGGACCAGAGTGGAACAGGGAAGCTGTGATATGGAAAATGTTCAGGAAGATACCTATGGTGAAAATGGATTTAAGGATCCTGCAGACCTTCTTGCGTGGCTGGAAACTCACAGACCGAAAGAAGATCTGGTTCTGGCACATGGGGACTACTGCCTGCCCAATGTATTTTTGCAGCAGGACAAAATAAGCGGATTCATTGACCTGGGCAGGTGCGGGATTGCTGACAGGTATCAGGATATTGCTTTATGTTATCGGAGCCTTGTTAATAATTATCAGGGAGCATACGGCGGGAAAGTTTATCCTACATTTTATCCTGAGCGGCTGTTTGAAAAGCTGGGAATAGAGCCGGATTGGGAGAAAGTGCGGTATTATATTTTGCTGGATGAACTGTTTTAAATGCAACGTTTATTACTTTCCCATCTTTTCAAGCGGAAGAGAGATTTCAATCGTAGTTCCCACATTAACCTGGGATGAAATATGAAAACTACTGACATCACCGTAATAATTTTTTATCCGTTCGTAAATATTTACAAGTCCATAACCACTGGAAGAAGAGGAGGGCAGCCCCAACTCCTGACAGAATGTTATCTTTGATAATTTTTCCGGTGAAATACCACATCCATTATCAGCAATGATAATGGATAAAAAGTCGGAGGTCTTGGAAATGGTGATGCGGATGCTTCCGGGTTTGTTTTGCAGCCCATGCACAATGCTGTTTTCCACAAGCGGCTGCAGCAGTAATTTGAGAATATGGAAATCATACACATCAGGAGAAATATTGGTTTCCAAATGGATATTGTTATCAAAACGTTTATTTTGCAGCTGTACATAGAGCGTAACGTGGGTCAGTTCGTCCCGGATGGAAATAAGATCCAGTCCATTTGACAGGCTGACGCGATAAAAGCTGGAAAGCTTATCAACAATGTCTGCCACTTCCTCAGAATCTTTGGTCTGTGCCGTCCATTTTATGAGATTCAGCGTATTATACAGAAAATGAGGATTGATCTGTGCCTGCAGTAATTTCAAATCACTGTTTTTCAACTGCACACCCATATTATACTGTTCGGACAGCAGGTTTTTGATCCGCTCTATCATCTCGTTAATATTGACCTGTAAATCGCCGATCTCATCATAACTGTCAACAATACAGTGGGCAGTCAGGTCGCCCTGTTGTATTTTTTGGACCGTATTAGATAAAGCAATAATTCTTTTCGAATTAAAATGAGCGTATATGTATGCCAGAATATAAACAATAATACCGATAACAAATACAATCAGGATCAGCTGAAAGAGAGAAATACTGTTTTGGGAAAAGGACGTAGGGGAAGAAACGACCAGGTGCCATGTTCCCTGTATAATAGGAGAGATCACGGTCAGATTGTTTTTTTCCATGATAGATGATTCACTTACATCAAACTTAAGAGCAGGAATATCGTAAACAAGAATACTGTCGGTACTGCTCTGATATCCTATTAATGGAGTCCCCGAAGAATCTGTTAAATATACTTCCCCCATTTTAGAATAATCGGTTGTCTTTAAGATATCTAATATGACTTCTTCAAAAATATCGATGCAGATAAGCCCAACCGCGTGATCGTAATCGTCCAAGCTGTAAACAGGCATGGTAAGGGAGAATACGGATACATAGTTTTCGAATTCTATCTGCAGGCGAAAAGGACCGTGCAACATCGGACCCTTAAATATGTTATCATCACTTTTGGGAAAATGCTCTTCTATGCAGTCCAGTGACCAGGTGATCATTTCCTTATCGGCATAATCAAATTCAGAATTTACATAAAGGCGTATTTGATAGATAGAAGTATCATAATACTGGCTTCTGATCAGTGACTGCATTTCATCAAGATCAGTGGCCTGTTCTATGATACTGCAGGAAGAGGGGTCTTTATCCAGGCAGGTACGCAAAGACTTCTGCATGGAAAGAGATTTGGTGAGGCTGAGCATTTCTGAGATTCTGGTTTCTAATGCAGTCGTAGCCTGATTAAGGTAAAGGTTGCTTAAATCTGTAAAGTTCTGAAGCTGAGTGGCAGACATATGCATATAGAAAAACACCGAAAGGGCAGTTAAAGGCAGGAAAATTAATATAAAATAGGATAAAAAAAGCTTACGCGGATAAGAGATGCTTTTTATTCTGAATGTAATATAAGAAAGAAAATCCATCTGTATTAATCCTCCTGACTTTTGTAAGAATATGCATTGTTGCGGAAAATGCTGGGAGTCGTTCCGTAATAGGAAGCAAATATTTTGGTAAAATAATTTTGATTCATGTACCCCAGAGATGCAGCAATGTCTCCTATCCTCATATTGGTATCTAACAGCATGGCCTTTGCTTTCTGCATACGAATATCCAGGATAAATTGCTTTAATGTTTTACTTGTCTGCTTCTTATATAAAAAGCAAAGATAGGTAGGAGATACAAAAACATGATCGGCAATCTGCCTGACAGACAGGTTTTCCGACAAATGATTGATAATGTACTTTTCCGCTTCATAAACGATCTTACTGTAATTATTTTTGTTCTCTGTCTCCGCCAGATATAAAGTTAAAAGATGCTGGATATAATGGCGAAGATCTTCTAAGGTTGCCGCTTCATTCACAAATTCACTGATCAGTTGAGAAGGCGGATTTTTCAGTTTTTTATTTAACTGCAGCGTAAGGTTCAGCAGATCGTCTCTGATGTCGGAAATATATTGCACGTCACAATTGCTCAGAAAGATGAAATAGTCGTCCAGATAAGAGGAAGCTTGGGAAATATTCATCTTTTCCAGACAATCAAGATAGTTCTTTCGGGCATTATGCTCCGTAGAAAACAGATTATTTTGTCCGGTGCTTGTAAAGAAAACGTGCTTATATCCTTTGAAAAAGGCCGAGAGCACTGCCGCCCTGGATTCACAGAAGGCTTTATTTACATATTCCGGCGCATGATAAATCAGGCTGACGCCGATTGCAGCATTTACTTCATCAAAAACAGAAAGCAAAGCGGAAGCACGTTCCAACAAAACATCCTGGGTAAAGGAATCCGGAACATTGGTAAAAATAACATAGCCGTTTCCGCATTTGGATATCATATGTTCAGTACCTAATGTTTTCGGTAATTCAGACTTAATAATGTGATAATAATTGTTTGTCAGTGTCTGCAGCTCCAAAGAGTCCAGTATTTTCTGGGAAGAAAAGGTAATACCGGAGTTTAGACGGATCAGTATAACTACATAGGACCGGTCAAAAGCGACAGGCAGCGTCAGTTCTGAGAGATATCTGGTAAAATCAGCTGTGGAGGATTTGTATAATACTCTTAAAGCAGAATCATCGTCAGTAGTATACGAGTGGTTTTGGGCAGAGGTACGCAGGCGATGAAGGGCCTTTTCCACTGCATTGAGAAGATCTGACAGCGCAAACGGTTTGAAAATATAGTCAACGGCACTTAAACGTACCGCGGTCTGCAGATAGGATTTATCGGCATACCCGCTTAAGAAGATAATCTGCGCGGCAGGAAAACGGCTTGTAAATTCCATGGCAAAAGAGACCCCATCCATATGAGGCATTCTGACATCACAAATGACAATATCGGGACGTAATTGCTCACAAAGCACCAGTGCCTGCAGACCATCTTCCGCTTCCCCGACAATCTCAATATTCATCTTTTCCCAGTTAATGGAAGCCCTTATCTGTTCTCTTGTAGAGCTTTCATCATCAATAATAAGCAGACGATACATTTATTTACTCCTTCAAATAAATTATGTTCATACCCTTCTATAATTAATGAAATTATACCATTATTCAAAAACAGATACAAATATTACATCCCAATTGGAAAAAATAACATAATTAAATTGCAAAAATCGAAATTTTTTTGCCTTTTTTGGGATGCAGAAGGAGGAACTCTTTAAGATTGTATCAATTTTGAGTAATGCTGTTTGTATTCTGCGGATGGGATATATGTTAAAGTAAATACATCTTAGATATGAAAAAACAGAGGAGTAATGAAGGTATGAAAAAAGACAAGGTATTGAAACCTAAAAGAATGAAACTAAGTACATATTTAAAAAGAAATTATGATCTATATCTCATGTTACTTCCCACCCTTATCTTTGTGGCTATTTTTGATCTGGCTCCCATGTATGGAATCTTATTAGCGTTCAAAGATTATGACATGTTTGCAGCAGATACGCCCTTCATGTCTATTCTGGCCAGTGAGTGGGTTGGTTTGAAACACTTTGCAAAACTGTTCGGTAGATCGGAATTTTTAAATGCGTTGAGAAATACTGTGATCATCAGTGTGTCGAAGATTGTTTTCGTGTTCCCGGTTCCTATCGTTTTCGCAATCCTGTTAAGCGAAGTGAGGAGCATCAAATATCAGAAGGGACTGCAGACGATCGTTTATCTGCCCCATTTCCTTTCTTGGGCAGTAGTTGCAGGTATTTTCGTGTCACTTTTAAGTTCCACAGGTCTGGTGAATTCGCTGTTGGTTTCACTCGGATTTGAAAAAGTAAATTTCTTAATGAGTAATAAGTTGTTCAGGGGAATCCTGATCATTTCGGACATGTGGAAGGAATTCGGATGGAGCTCGATCATTTATTTTTCTGCTATTGCAGGACTTGATCAGGAATGTTATGAAGCTGCGAGAGTAGATGGAGCAAATCGTCTGCAACAGATCTGGTATGTGACGATCCCGGGATTGATTCCTACCATAGTGCTGATGTTAATTACCAAAGTAGGCGGAATCATGGATGCAGGTTTCAGTCAGGTGTTTGCGATGTATAATCCCACCGTTTATGAAACGGCAGATATTGTGGGAACTTATGTCTACCGAATCGGTCTCGGAAAGATGGATTTCAGTATCGGTACAGCAGTCGGCCTGTTTAACTCTATCATCGGTTTGGTTCTGGTTCTTTCTTCTAATGCGGCAGCAAAGAAGATGACAGGAAAGAGTATCTGGTAGAAGGAGGGCAATCAGATGAATAAGAGAAAAAAATTAAAAGCATTCGATATTGTTCTTTATATCGTAATGACAATCCTGGGATTTATAACCTTGGTCCCGGTGTTAAAAGTAGTTGCAGAGGCGCTCAGTGATCCCAAATATGTAGTATTGGGAGAGGTGGGAATCCTGCCCAAAGGGTTTACCCTGGAAACCGTTCTCTTTGTGTTAAAAAGAGTAGAGTTTTTAAATTCCTTTAAGGTAACGGTAATTATTACAATCGGAGGTACGCTTCTGGCAATGGTGCTCACCGTTCTGGCAGCTTATCCGCTCTCCAAGCCGGACCTGAGGGGAAGAAAATTCTTCCTGTACATATTTGTATTTATCATGCTCTTTCATGCAGGCATGGTTCCTAATTATTTATTGTTCCGTTCTTTGAATCTGATCAATACCATATGGGCTTTGATTTTCTCTTCCGCCTTTTCGGTATTCAATTTGTTTGTAGTAAAGAACTATTTTGAGGGACTGCCGGAATCCGTGGAAGAAGCAGCCAAAATAGACGGAGCAACCAATACCAAGACATTGCTTACCGTGGTGCTGCCCATGTCTTCCCCTGTACTTGCTACCGTGACTTTATTTTATGGAGTGGGCTATTGGAACAGTTATTTTTCTGGTATCATGTATATAACCGATCCTAAACTGAAGAGCTTGCAGCAGTATTTATATGACTTGATCAAAATGACTAATTCAACAGATATGAGTGCAACAGATGCCGAGGCAATGGCCACATTATCCGGTGATGCCGTGAGAAGTGCAACGATCCTGGTATCTACGGTACCGATTTTGATCTTGTATCCGTATCTGCAGAAATATTTCGTAAAAGGAATTACAATCGGTTCTGTGAAAGGTTAGGAAGTGCCCGAAAACGGCGAACAACTATGAATTAATAAACACATAATGTGTTATTAAGATATTTCAATTATAAGGAGGTTTTTTATGAGAAACATGAAGAAGTGGACTGCGCTGCTTATGGCTATGGCTGTTGGTGTGAGTGCCCTGGCAGGCTGCGGCAGTCAGAATGGTGCAAAGGAATCTACAAGCAGCGAGCAGAAGACCGAATCAGGTCAGGAGAGCGAACAAAGTACTGAAACCGTGCAGGAAAGTACTACAGAAGAAGAGGATCCTTATCTGACCGGTGAAAAGCCCGTGCTGAATATTCTGTTCTACAACCAGACATATGATATGAATGCAGATGCTGCTAAAGAAATCATGGAAGAGATCACAGGATATGAAGTAGTATATCACAATCTGCCGGCAGAAAACGCATCAGAAAAATTGATGCTGGAAATCGCATCCGGTGCAGAATACGATATGATTTATCGTTGTAAGGTAAAGGATTACAGAGAACTGGTTTCCCAGAATGCAGCCATGGACATTACAGAACTCTTGAATAAATATGGCAGCGAGGTATTACAGAACGTAGGCGAACTTGACTGGAGCATGGTTACGGATGAAAATGGTGTCATTACCGGTATGCCTTATCCGGGTAACCAGCAGCCTGCAGACAGCTTATATGGTTTCTTCGCCGGAGGTATTGCTTTCAGAAGTGATGTCCTGGAAGAACTCGGAAAGGAACTCCCTGACACAATTGATGAGTTTTACGATGTGTTAGTTGCATATAAGGAGAAAACAGGAAATGCTGGACTTACCATGAAAGGAACAGGCATTCAGGCTGCTATCTCTTCTGCATTTGGCCTCGGAGATTGTGAATGGTACGAAGTAGACGGTGAACTGGTTAACAGAATCCGTCTGGATGGCTTTAAGGATTATATTGCATTTATGCAGAAGCTTTACGCAGAGGGACTGTTAGACAATGACATGCCCATTAATGCTTCCAAGAACTGCAGAGAAAAATTTGCAAATAATACAGCACTCTGCATGCCCATGAACTTCTGGGATATTCCGACTATTAAGTCAGCGATGGAAGTAAATAATCCGGATGCCAAAGCAGTATTTTCCGTAGCACTGGCAGCAGATGAAGATACCAATGCTTTTGTAAGTATTGCAAATGGTGCAAGCGAAATTTGTGTGATTCCCAAAACAGCTAAGAATCCGGAACATGCTATGATCTGGTACAACATTATTTCTAATGCAGAGAACTGCAAGAGCATTTATATCGGTGAAGAAGGCGTAAGTTATGAAGTGATTGACGGAGAATATTATCCTATCTTCCCTGCATTTGATAACTACACCAATTCCGATAAGTACACCGGTTCCGTTAATGGCGGAGAGATGAAGAAGCAGTGGATGGCAAGAGCAAGAAAGACTACCGAAATGGCAGAGGCATTCGAACAGATGAATGAGAATGCGGATTCGGGACGCTACGATCGATATGACTCCATAGAAAAATACGCGACAAATCTGCCGGCTATTACAGAGTACGCAACATCATTGAATTCAGCCATTAATGATATTATTGTTGCGGGCATTGTAGAAGGTGGAGATGCTCAGGCAGTTGTGGACAAGGTGATTGAGACCTGGGAGAGAGACGGCGGCTTAGAGTGCGAAAAAGAAATCAACGAATGGTATGTAGAATTTAATAAGTAATTCAGGATGGATTACCGGTATCAGCTTAGCACAGCCACGCACCTTATCAGTGCGTGGCTGTCTCATTATACGAAAAAACGGAGAGTAGAAAGTATGTCAATCTTATTTCAGGAAGAGAAAAAAATATTTACGATACATACGGCAAACAGTACCTATCAGATGAAAGTGTCAGAGCATGGTCATTTGCTGCATTTATACTATGGAAGCAGGATTCCCGATGGGGACGTTTCTTATCTGATTCCCAAAGTGATACGTAGTCATGAGTCCAATCCGGCAGAGGCAGGAGAGGACAGAGTGTATTCTCTTTGTTCCTATCCCCAGGAGTTTTCTTCTAACGATGCAGGAGATTATCGCATTCCATCCATTGAACTGGTTAATGGGGATGGAAGCTATGCTTTTGTAGGAAAATATCATTCCCATAAAATGTATCCGGGCAAATATGGTCTTTCTTCACTGCCGACCCTGTATGCGGAAGAAGGTGAAGCTGTTCAGACTTTGGAAATTGTGCTGGAGGATGAGGTTACTCATACAAAAGTGAAATTGCTTTACGGTGTGTTTTATGAGAAAGACATCATTACCAGGGCAGTCGTTTTCTGCAACGAGTCTGAAGGAGACGTACAGCTGGAGCGCCTTATGTCTGCGAATGTTGATTTTATGACGGGGGACTTTGATCTGATCGGTTTCTTCGGACACCATTATCTGGAGAGACAGATGGATCGGCGTCACCTTTCCCATGGGATCAATGAGCTTGGTTCCTTCAGAGGCGTGTCCGGTCATTTTCACAATCCTTTTGCCATTTTATGTGACAGAAGTACAGACGAAGACCATGGAAATGCATATGGTTTTGCATTAATGTACAGCGGAAATTTTGTGCTGGATGCAGAGGTGGACGGGTATAGTCAGACACGTGTAGCGATGGGGATTCATCCAAAGCAATTTCGATTTTTGATAAAGAAGGGGGAATGCTTTGAGGCACCTGAGGTAGTGATGACCTATTCTCATAAGGGATTATCGGGGCTAAGCCATAGTTATCATGATATTTTCAGAAAAAATGCCTGCAGAAGTAAGTTTGTCAACGGTGAGCGTCCTGTGATCCTCAATAGCTGGGAGCCCTTTGGATTTAAGTTTGACAAAGAGAAGCTGATAGAGTCTGCCAGAATATCTAAAGAGCTGGGGGCAGATATGTTTGTACTGGATGATGGATGGTTCGGTGCCAGAGACAATGACAGGGCCGGACTTGGAGACTGGGTAGTGAATGAAAAGAAGCTGCCCGGAGGCATCCCGGCACTTTCAGAAGAAATTCACAGTATGGGTATGAAATTCGGCCTCTGGTTTGAGCCGGAAATGGTGAATGAGGATTCAGACTTGTATCGGGCACATCCTGAATGGTGTCTTCGTGTGCCGGGCAGGGCACCTTCCCGCAGCAGGCATCAGTTGTGCCTGGATTTATCCCGGCCTGATGTATGCGATTATCTGATTCGTGCGGTAAATAAAATATTGGATGAAGGTGGAGTGGATTACGTTAAGTGGGATTATAATCGCTATGTATGTGATGTATACAGCAGCTATTATCCGCCTGAGCAGCAGGGGGAGATTTATCACCGATACATTCTGGGATTATACCGGATTCTGGATGGTATCATCAAGACGCATCCGGATATTTTATTTGAGGGCTGCAGCGGCGGGGGTGGCCGTTTTGACGCGGCGATGCTGACTTATTTCCCGCAGATCTGGTGCAGTGACAATACGGATGCACCGTCCAGACTGATCATTCAGTATGGTACTTCTTTTGCATATCCTGTAAGTACTATGGGAGCTCATGTATCTGTGTGCCCAAATAAGAGAACCAAAAGAACCGTTCCTTTTAAAACACGTGCCGTGACTGCAATGCACGGAACATTCGGTTACGAACTGGATCCCGGGAAGATGAGCGAAGAAGAGAGAAAAGAATGTGCGCAGTACTCTGCTTTTTATAAGAAGCATCAGAAGCTGATCATGTCAGGGGATTATTATCGTCTGTCTTCTCCTTATGATGACAGTATCTTTACTGCCTGGCAATTTGTATCAAAAGACAGGGAGGAAAGTCTCGTCTGCGCAGTGACAGAGGATATTTCTATTATTGATAAGAACGGATATATACATCTGAGAGGGTTAAAGGAAGATGCTTTGTATCGGGTAGAACAGACAGGACAAGTATTAAGCGGTGCGGCTTTGGCGGAAATCGGTCTGTTGATCCCTCATTTGGAGCCTCAGTATAGTGCGTTTGTATTTTACCTGAAAATGGAGAAGGGCGGCCGTGAACATTTTGTCAATTATGCCCACAGGGGAGCCAGTCAGTATGCGCCGGAGAATACGTTCTTATCCTTTGATACCGGTATGTATATGGGCGCCAATGGCATCGAGACAGATGTCCAGATGACGAAAGACGGAATCCTGGTATTGTTCCATGACGATTCGATCACGCGTCTGACAGGAGAAAGCGGCAGTATATCAGACTATACCTTGGAAGAACTGCAGAAATTCACATTTGAAAAGAATGGATTGCAGGATAAGATCGTAGTATTTGAGGATTTCCTGAAGCGGTATGGATGGCGGGATATCACGTTTGCCATCGAAATCAAACAAAGAGGAATAGAGCCTCAGATTGCAGATATGATCCGCAAATATCATATCGGTGAAAAATCTGTTGTGACGTCGTTTAAGCTTGACTGCATTCAGAAGATCAAAGAATATGCCCCAGAACTTCATATCGGATGGCTGAAAAAGGACTTTACGGAGGAAGATCTGGAAATGCTTAAGGGCATTGGGGCGAAAGAGGTATGTCCTCATGCGGCCATTGTCACCCGGGAGAACGTGGCGAAGTGGCATCAGGAAGGCTTCAATGTCCGCGCCTGGGGAGTGGATAATGAAGATCTGATGAAAAACGCGTATGACTGCATGACAGATGGGATGACTGTGAATTTCCCGGATAAGCTGGCTGACTATATGAAGGTGGCAGCGAGGTAGTGCTGATAATTCAGCCTGCGGTATGTTACTACCCATAAGGGGATATGGCCCGGATCTGAAGGATTTCATCTGAAGTTCTACCCACAGAGGATATATTTCGGCTTATGGTAAGAAGAAATCTGAAAGATGCAACGGGAGTTCTACCCATAGAGGATATATTCCGGCTTATGGTAAGAAGAAATCTGCAGGACGCAACTCAAGCGTCTACCCATAGAGGATATATTCCGGTTCATGGTAAGAAAATCTGAAAAATGCAACCAAGTGTCTACTGCCCATAGGCACAGATTTGATTGCGTAAGAAAGTCACACCATTATCTCGGGATGTACCCGGCAAAAAACTCGGAATGAACCGGCAATAAACGGCTCATACTCATAATGAACCGGCAAAAAACAGCTTGACAAATGAAACTTAAAAGAATATAGTAATTACAAGTCAAGAATTTAAAGGCAATGAGGAAGAGGAGTACGCATTACCACCTGGCAGAGAGGGTTTCCATCTTTTAAGTAAGGATGCTGTGAGGGAGCCTGAGGAAAGGATTGCGGAAGGTAGCTTCTGAGCCGGAGAACTGAAAAGGAAGTAAGTTCTCACGTATTATCCACGTTATCGGATAGGACTTTATTGGAAGTCGCTGAGACAGCTGTATAGCTGTGAACAAAGGTGGTACCGCGTTGAATACGCCCTTTGCTGACGAAGAGTCGGCAGAGGGCTTTTTTGCAATATAGGAAATTCCTTATGACACAAAAGCCCTCCGAGCAACGCCACACCACTGCCCACTACAGAAAGGAGCCAACATGAGCAAAGAATTAGCCAAGACCTATGACCCCAAGGGCATAGAAGACAGATTGTATCAGAAGTGGCTGGATAAAAAATATTTCCACGCCGAAGTAGACCACTCCAAGACCCCGTTCACCATCGTGATTCCGCCTCCAAATATTACCGGACAGCTTCACATGGGACACGCGCTGGACAACACTATGCAGGATATACTGATCCGTTATAAGAGAATGCAGGGATATAATGCACTGTGGCAGCCTGGAACCGACCACGCCAGCATTGCAACCGAGGTTAAGATCATCGAGAAGCTGAAACAGGAAGGCATCGACAAGCACGACCTGGGCCGTGAAAAGTTCCTGGAGAGAGCATGGGACTGGAAGAAGGAGTATGGCGGACGTATCATCAGCCAGCTTAAGAAACTGGGTTCCTCCTGTGACTGGGACAGAGAGCGTTTCACCATGGATGAAGGCTGCAACAAGGCCGTAACCGAAGTATTCGTTAAGATGCATGAAAAAGGTTATATTTACAAGGGTGCCCGTATGATCAACTGGTGTCCTGTATGTAACACCTCCATTTCCGATGCAGAAGTAGAATATCAGGAGCAGGCAGGACATTTCTGGCACATCAAGTATCCTCTCATGAATGAGGATGGCACGGTAAGTACCACAGAATTCCTGACCTTTGCAACAACCCGTCCCGAGACCATGCTGGGTGATACCGCAGTAGCCATCCATCCGGATGATGAGCGTTATCAACATCTGATCGGCAGAAAAGTAATGCTGCCTCTCATGAACAGAGAGATTCCCATCGTAACCGATACTTACGTAGACAAAGAGTTCGGTACCGGTGTTGTTAAGATTACACCTGCTCATGACCCTAACGACTTTGAAGTAGGTAAGCGCCACAATCTGCCGGTGATCAACATCATGAATGATGATGCCACCATCAATGAAAACGGCGGCAAGTTCGCAGGCATGGGCCGTTATGAAGCAAGAAAAGCCATCGTGGAAGAACTGGATGAATTGGACTTGTTAGTTAAGATCGAGGACTACAGCCACAACGTAGGTACCCATGACAGATGTAAGACTACCATCGAGCCTCTGGTAAAAGAGCAGTGGTTCGTTAAGATGGATGAACTGATCAAGCCTGCCAGAGAAGCAGTTAAGAATGGCGAGATCAAGCTGATTCCGGAGCGTATGGAGAAGAACTATTTCAACTGGACTGACAACATCCGTGACTGGTGTATCAGCCGTCAGCTGTGGTGGGGACACAGAATTCCTGCATACTACTGTGACGAGTGTAAGGAAGTAGTTGTTGCCAAGGAGATGCCTGCCGTATGTCCTAAGTGCGGATGCACTCACTTTACACAGGATCCCGATACTCTGGATACCTGGTTCTCCTCTGCACTGTGGCCTTTCGAGACTCTGGGCTGGCCGGAGCAGACAGAAGATCTGAAGTACTTCTATCCTACAGATGTGCTGGTAACCGGATATGATATTATTTTCTTCTGGGTAATCCGTATGATCTTCTCAGGATACGAGCAGATGGGAGAGAAGCCTTTCAAGACCGTACTTTTCCATGGTCTGGTAAGAGACAGCCAGGGCCGCAAGATGTCCAAATCCCTGGGCAACGGTATCGACCCGCTGGAAATCATTGATAAATATGGTGCAGATGCGCTGCGTCTGACACTGATCACCGGTAATGCACCCGGCAACGACATGCGTTTCTATTATGAGAGAGTAGAGAATAGCCGTAACTTTGCCAACAAGGTATGGAATGCATCCCGCTTTATCATGATGAACATGGAGACTGCCGCTGCAGCTGGCAGAGAGATTACCGTTCCTTGTGAAGGCGAATTGCAGCCTGTTGATAAGTGGATCCTTTCCAAGCTGAATACTCTGGTAAAAGACGTAACTGACAATATGGACAGCTTTGAACTGGGTATTGCTGTTCAGAAGGTATATGACTTCATCTGGGATGAGTTCTGTGACTGGTATATCGAGATGGTAAAACCTCGTCTGTACAACACCGATGATGTTGCCAGCCAGAATGCAGCACTCTGGACATTGAAGACAGTCCTGATCAATGCACTGAAGCTGCT
Source organism: Acetatifactor sp. (assembly GCA_045124375.1). Taxonomy (GTDB): domain Bacteria; phylum Bacillota; class Clostridia; order Lachnospirales; family Lachnospiraceae; genus Acetatifactor. The sequence goes on along the minus strand of JBGVLR010000086.1, from coordinate 3,382 downwards.
TCATCCTTATATGCCGTTCATCACAGAGGAAATCTTCTGCACATTGCAGAGCGAAGAAGAATCCATCATGATCAGCAGCTGGCCTGTATATCAGGAGGAGAGAAGCTTCCAGAAGGAAGAGAAGGACATTGAGATCATCAAGGGTGCTGTAAGAGGTATCCGTAACATCAGAAGCGAGATGAATGTAGCACCCAGCCGCAAGGCAAGTGTATATGTTGTCAGCGAAGATGAGGGAATTTTAAGCACCTTTACCGAGGGTAAGCTGTTCTTTGCATCCCTGGCTTATGCAAGCGATGTAACCATGCAGAAGGATAAGACCGGTATCGCTCAGGATGCAGTATCCGTAGTGATTCCCGGAGCTACCCTGTATATGCCTTTCGCAGACCTGGTAGATATTGCTCAGGAAATCGCCCGTCTGGAAAAGGAAGAGAAGCGCTTGCAGGGAGAGCTTGCACGTGTAAACGGTATGCTTTCCAATGAGAGATTCATTTCCAAGGCTCCCGAAGCTAAGATTGCTGAGGAGAAGGAGAAGCTGGCGAAGTATACTCAGATGATGGAGCAGGTATGTAACCGTCTGGCACAGCTTAGATAACGGTATGTCTCGATTATAATCTAACTGAAAGAGTGTTTTTATAATAAAGCGGAATCAAGTCTTAAGTTGGCTGATTCCGCTTTATTTCCTATTAAGTATGTTCATCAGTCGGATGAAGTATGAATGCTGACAAAAACTTGCAACTGCATAAAGGGTATTATAAACAAACCTCCCCATTTTACATGGACAGACTTGAAAGGAGATAACCAGTATAGTATAATTAGCTACAGCAATCTAGGTCTATGCTGTAGCAACCGCAGGCTGTTTAGGGGAAGATTGACTCTCTGTCTGGCGCGACTTTCGAGGTCTTCCTCTTTTTTTCACAGTTTTCTCTTCTGGAGAAGTTATTGGTTTGGCAAAGGATTTAGATTGCTCTTTCTTTTGAGGGTTTTCTCCTACATTAGTCTTTTCGTCTTTATCCGTTGCCTGCTTCTTCTCTGTACACTGTGTTTCAACTAGGCGGATAGTTTCAGCATCGGCTCCATGCTCCCCAAGGAATGCGATGATATTTTTCAGGTTCAGCTCGTTAGATTTCTGTTTACGGGTTACAACTTGAGCATAGTCAATCGGTTGGAAGTCTGCATCTTCCTTGATCATGTGGTAGATTGACACAAGCATTTTTCTTGCTATGGCAATAATTGCTTTTTTATGCCCACGGCGCTTTTTAAGTGTCTCATATTTGTAGTAAAAATAGGGGTGTTTCTTTGTGCTCTTGATGGCAGCAAGCGCGCACTGCACCAACAGCGGTTTCAGATAATGGCCTCCCTTGCCGACGTGTGTGGATTTTTTCTTCCCTGCACTATCATTGTTAGCCGGGGAAAGCCCTGCCCAGGAAGACAAAGAATCACTGTCACGCCATACGGACATGTCAGCACCGATCTCGCCAAGAACGTATAAGGCGGATTCTTCCGTCATCCCTACCATGGTGATCAAGTGTTGTATAATGCCACTGTATTTCTGACGATAATACAAAAGCTTTGCATCGATCATGGCGATACACTTGTTGATATCATCTAAGTGCATCTGGATAATTTCCAGCTTATCCCGTTGCACACCGATGAATTCATGCCCGTGAATACAATCAAGAATTTCTTCCGGAGAAGCTTTAACGTTACGTTGTAAAAGGCTGATGATCTCATCATCACTGACTTTATCCGGATCCGTGTGAATCAGATATGACATGATATCGCTTGCAGATTTCCCAAAAGGGTCGGTAAACACGGAATCCAGTCGTATTTTTGAGATCGTCATAGAGTTTTGGAAACGGTTTTTTTCAGAAGTCCTGATGTAGGTGAGCTTTAGTCGGTAACGACATAATTCACGCAGATCACGGATATCTGCCGGTGGGATAAAGGAAGCGACAACCAGATCCATGCGGAACAGATTAGCGATATGTATCGCATCACGGAAGTCGGTCTTTCTGCCTTTTGCCTGTTTCACATACTTGGGATGTGTCAGAATTGGTTTCAGGCCATTCTGTTCCAGGATATCGTAGACCGGAATCCAGTACTTACCGGTTGATTCCATGCAGACATCCACAACACCATAAGAAGCAAACCATTCTGCCATCCGGCGTATGTCGCTGTTTGCAGAAGTGAATTGTCTGACATAAAAAACGGCAGAAAGAGTTTCTTTGTTTGTTACACAGATGGCCGCCATCAGGACTGACTTATGAACGTCAATTCCGGCACAAACAGGTCGTTTAATGTCAGTTACAGGCGAAGTGACAACACGTGTTCCATCATCCAGCGTTACATTTTCCAATTCAGACGTAGTGTATTTACCATTACTGGATGGACCACGCTTTGTAGTATTTTGAAAAGATGCCATAAATACCTCCTCTCATGTGGGAGCAGAGCTGAAGGAGATACCGGCTTTGACTGCCATCCCTGCGGGAATCCTTACAATGAGCATTGGATTTATTCATAAGTATCCAGTCTTTAGTAGACCTAATCGTTTGTGCAAATGGGACGGCTGCAACTTATAACCTTGCGGCTTCTGAATCTCCAGACGCTATCACGTGCTCTGTAGTATGCCGGTATCAAGTTTAGTATAAAACAAAACGAGACACAAGGAAACTACAAAAAAAATGCCAGAAAAGTTCCGGCATTCATCATCGTTTGTGCCGGTCGTACCGGCATGGACAGCAACCTTGAAAAGTAAATATTATCCAGAATGGATACGCTTAATCACATCAACACCGAACTTTTCTGCGTCGGATCAAAGTCATTATCTTTCGCTATCCGCGTTCCTGTCTCTATGATAAAATCATTTGGCAGTGAACGTGGTGAATAGCCGGTCAGTTCTTTAAATACCTTATTGAAATTCCGCACCGTAGAAAAACCGCATTTGAGGGATATAGATGTCATCGTAATATTTCTATCATTTCGCATCATGGCAATGGCATTTTCCACTTTAATGATATTCAGATAGTCCGAGAAATTCATTCCGGAAAGCATTTTGAACATCTTTGAAAAATGGGATGGGCTATATCCGGAATATGCAACAGCATCTTTAAATGTAATATACGAAAACTCGTTGTTTATCTTGCTGATAAGATTTTTGTAAAATCCGGATTTATCATCTCGCTTTAGATGTTCGCTGTTACGAAAAATTTCAAGCATTAGGTTTCTTGCCTGATTTTCTAAGCACAATCATTTAGGCGTTTACCGATATGCTCCAGACTCAATTTGAGTCCGGAACCATCATCTTCGACTCAAAGCCAAGTCGCTTTAATATCTGGATATCTCGTTTCCTTACGTTCTTGAGATTCCAGTTGTTGCCTCTCCG
>JBGVLR010000085.1:0-16278 GCA_045124375.1 Acetatifactor sp. | reverse complement strand
ACGACCAGTTATCTGGTGCAAGGACAGGCAGAGGAATGTGCGAAGAGTTTGGATCTGGTGATCCGCGAGGCCGGCGCAATTGCTTTCGGAATCATTCTGGTGACATGTATGGTACAGGTGACGATGCAGCTGGCGAACAGGTTGAAGACGGTCAAGATCGGATGAGGTATGGCTGCAGGGGACAGTAATGTATGCGAGTTTTGAAGCAAAATGAATTAAGAACGGAATAATGGACTTTAAATATGATACCTTTTTATCAGAACAAGGAAATGTAGATTCTGATAAGGAGGTATTTTCAGATGAAAGGATATACTACTTCAATGGGATATATGGGATTGGTGGATGGAGCATATATTTTATTTTCATGTGAGGAAGATTACAGGGAATATCTGGAGGATTAAGATTTAATTGTTATTTGGAAAAACTGTCGCCTCACTGTCTGTCAGAACTGAGGAGAAAAATGGTACTCCAGTTGATACGTGGGAAACAGTTCTACAGGAATCGACTGTTGGGTAAGTATTGGAGAGTTATCCTTGATGGGACGGGTTTATTTTGCTTTAAAGAAAGGCACTGTGAGAACTGTTTGTGTACTACCCGGAAAGATGAAAACGGAAAGAGCCTCCAATACTATTATCATAAAGTATTGGAGGCAAAACTTCCGTCATACTCCTTTTTCCATTCCTTACTGTCCCTTGGCGGTATGTTGAAAAGCCTTGGATTATAGTTCTGGAAAATTCTTCCCAGGAAGAGAGAGATACAACCGTTCATACAGCGTCCATCGGATCGGGAGCAACGGTCACACTTTCCGTGGCGGACAATCTTGCGCTGAAGAAAACTCTTTGATCGGCAGCTTGATCTGATCTATGCGCTTTGAGCGCCGCCGCGCGCCGTTGGCTCTCTCCATAGTTGTTACTATTTTGAAAATTATTGCAACTTGCTATTGCAATTTGCGTAAATTTTTAAAAGCAAATGGTTCAGTCTCTTTTTCTATATGGTTTTATAAAAGCTTTAATATCCGTAGGTATCGCTTCCTTATGACAAACCACAAAAGCACTTACCTTTGATGCGATCGCCATTGAATATGCTATATCCTTGGTTTTCATATACTGCACAAGAAACGTTGCTCCGAAGCTGTCACCTGCACCAACAGTCGAAACAACCTCTGTCTTAACCGCTGAGCAATATGTAAATTTCTGCGTTTTGCATTCGTAACAAAGGGATCCCCTTTCCCCCCTGGTCAATAGTATAATCTTTATATTCGAATATTTTTTTGATATGACTCTTACCGCTTCCTCTTCCGCATATTCCCTTTCGAAAAGCACATCGCCGGCACGCATCATATCCTCGTTGCTGAGCTTGACGATAGTTGCCCGAGAGAGGACAAAGTCAACGCTTTCTTTTGAATAGTACGGAGGGCGTATGTTGATATCCGTAAATACTTCCGAAAAGCTACACCTTGACAGAAGCAGATCAAGAGTCCTTCTGTTTCTCTTCCCCCTTAACGCAAGAGTGCCAAAGCATATGGCGTAACAATCATTCGGGATAGTATCTTGGATATCCGTAAAATCGTATGCAGATACTGCCGCAAGATCGAAACTTGGTATTCCATCTTTACTCAATGTAACTGTACATTTTCCTGTAGGATATGCGTCCTTGACCGAAATAAAGTCTGTGCTGATTCCGAGTTTTTGAATCTCCTTTATCGCCCATTGCCCATATACGTCATCTCCCACCGCCGATAGTACAAAAGCGGTTGCACCTTGCATCTGTGCATGTGCTGCAAAATTTAGGGGAGCTCCTCCGAGTGTTGCTTTATCGGGATAAACATCCCAAACTATCTCTCCGAATGAAATTATATTAAACCCTGATTTTATCATAATTTTACCATATGGATCTAAGCGTGTGTGACTCGATACTGTTTATCAAAATATCCTTATTGGACGCTATTTCAAGGTAAGGAACGTTGTAATCACAAACACTGTTGTTGTTAAGGAACGATCCGTAAACCTTTCCGCCGTCAAGATAGACTTCAAAACTGAGTTTGTCAACAATTACATTAAGATCAAGTCCTTTGCCCAATATAGACAAGGGAAGGGTGTGCTTTCCAAATCTCAAGCAGTTTTCCTCGCATTTAATTAAAAGCTCTCTGCCGAATATGCGGATTGCCACAACAGCACCCGAATCGAGATCATCGGCTTTGATTTTGAAGTTGTAGGGCTTGCACTCAAGCTCAATCTTTTTCAAACTGCCACCGCTTATACTCACATTTTCCCACAGAGCATTTTGGTCATAAATTACCGACAACTCGTGTACGGGGTTGGCAGAAAGATAATAGATTCCGTTGATGTTTTCTAGTTTGAGCTCTGCGGGAATACTCATCTGACTCTTAAAGCGAGGCGTAATTATTTTGCTGCATACCCAGTCAACGCGAATGATCCTTCCCTCGGGCAATCCTGCATAACTTTGACCCGCATACGCCGAATCTCCGAAATGCAAAGGCAGAACTTCCTGAATCTGAACAAATCCTACATCTTTCTTCATTTCGCCGACCAGGTATCTGCTTCTTGCGCCCAGAATGACCCACTTGCGGTTTCCTTCGTTATCTGTTATGGGGAAAATGTCAGGACATTCCTTATCTCCCGCTAAAGTAAAGCTTTGAATATGGTTCCAGTTTGTAAGATCGTCCGAAACAAGCAAAGCGTACGTATCGTTTTCAAGATAGAGAGCCATAATATAGGCTTCCATCTCTTCGGAATACATAACCTTCGGATCACGGTTTATCCTCGACATGTTCGGTACTATATGCTCTTTGCGCTTTTGGATGGTTTTAAAGCCGTCGGTAGAATAAGCCATATACTGCATATGGGGATTTGTTGCTGTATAAAAGAGCAACGACGCGGGAATGCCATCTTTACCGAGTCCTGTCACATTATTCCAATCGGTCATTGCACTTCCGGAAAACATTTCACCCGTTTCATCGGGGAAAAGCGCAATATCCTTCTCCTCCCAATGTATAAGGTCCGGGCTTGTAGCATGTCCCCAATGCATATTTACATGTTCTGTAGAACAGGGATTATATTGGTAGAACATATGATAAATGCCATCAAGATACAAAAGACCGTTGGGGTCGTTAAGCCAACCGTTCTTTGTGGAGAAATGGATCTGAGGACGGTATGTTTCCTGATAAAGACCATCAATATCCATGGTGTCGGACTCTCTGAACTTTATGTCCATTTCGGGAGAAACAGAGATTTCAAGCTCCTCACCCATGAATCTCGAAACATCTACATATGCGTAGAAATCCGGATTTATATTATCCAGATTTATGTTCAACGAATAAACGGTCTGTCCATTTAAAGAAAATTTGAGACTTTTTCTGGATGCAAAATTGTTTACCGGAAACACAAGATATTTTTTGTTTACTTCTTTTTTCATAGACAACCTCCTGCTTGAAAATCAACAAGTTTTATGCTACAATCACTATAACAGAACGTGTTTTCTCGGTCAACAGAAAAAATAATTGAAAAAGGAAAAAATATGACATGATCAAGATAGACAACGGATGGAACAAATACGCCGATGGTCAAGACGATCAGAGCTACGAGAGCTTTTTTGTCGAGATGACAGATTGTGTAAGATCCACATACGACAGTGCTTGCTGCGTTCGAACAAGTGTAATTTACTATTCTCTGATTCTTGTGATTTCAGGATGCCTCCAAACCGACAAAGGTACATTGAGGGCTGAGAAGGGTGAATTAATTCTTATGCCAAAATTTTCAAACGATAATATTAACGTTGTTAAAAAAGCTGAAACGGTAAAAATAGTCTTCAACGCTTCAAAAGAACTCTTTTGCATAGGAAAAACACCTGAAAAGCTTACCGTAACACCGGATCTTGCGGATAAGATATATAGGCTGTACCGCACGGTAAAATTCAACGTTTCAATGGTCGGACTCAACGAAGCTCTTCTATTGGACATTCTTAACGATGTAAACAAATATAAAAGCTCATCGTCTACAGAACTGTGTCTCTATGAAAAAATGTGCCGTTGGATAGAGGAAAATTCCGACAAAGCGATCTCTCCGAAGGATGTTGCAAACGGTCTTGGATATTCAAGAGAGTATCTGAACAGAATAGTCCGGGCCGTTGACGGCGAAACACTCAATGAAAAGATCGCTCTTTTCAGACTTGAAAGAATAAAAAACCTCTGCTCCTCGGAGGATATGTCACTTTCGGATATCGCCGAAAGACTAAATTTTTATTCTGCGGAGCTTCTTTGTAAATATTTCAAATATCATACGGGAACATCTATAAACCAATTCAGAAAATCAAGGCTCTGACAAAAATACTAAAAAGGACTCTTGTTAAATAATATTCGTCAAAGCCTATAATGTACCCATAGCAGTGGACACAAAAATCCGGAAGATGAGAAGACACTTAAAGATACGGTGGCAGCGGCTCTTGACCAGATCAGGGAGAAGCAGTATGAAGCCGTACTTTTATCAAAAGGAGTTCCGGCAGAACGTATCCGGAAGTATGGGTTTGCCTTTGAAGGGAAAAAAGTATTGATTAGCCCCTAAAATATGTAATATACTATGTTGTTATTGAGAAGGTCACAAGCATGGCCTTCTTATTTGATGGGATAAAACAGTAACCAATCTAAAAGATTGATAATGAGTCATGAAGTCTGATTCTTTACACTTAACTTATATTTATGATATACTAAATATCAACGAACAGGAGCAGATGCAACCTGTTTTGCGGAAGCGGCAAATGCCAATCAAAGGAGAGTAAAATATTATGAAAAAAGAATTCGACTTATTATCCCTGGGAGAACTGTTACTGCGTCTGTCTCCACCTGATAATGAAAGAATGAGCAGAGGAGGTACCTTTAATAAACAGGTAGGAGGCGCAGAACTGAACGCCATTACCGGAGCTGCTATGCTGGGACTTCGCTGTGGTATCATTTCCAAACTGCCTGCCAATGATCTCGGTACTTTTGTAAAAAATACAATTCGCCAGGGCGGTGTCAGTGATGACTACCTGGTATACGACAGTGATAAAGATGCCAGACTGGGCGTGTATTATTATGAAAATGGTGCTTACCCCAGAAAGCCCCGCATCGTCTATGACAGGAAAAATACCTCCGTCAATAAGATTCAGATAGCAGACTACAGTGACAGCATGTACAGTTCTGCCAGATGCTTCCACACCAGCGGTATCACACTGGCGCTGAGTCCTCAGGTAAGAGAGACTGCCATTGAAATGATCAAGCGTTTTAAGGCAGAGGGAGCAATCATTTCCTTTGATGTGAACTTCCGCGGTAATCTGTGGAGTGGTCCGGAGGCTAAGGAATGCATAGAAAGTATTCTTCCTTATGTGGATATATTCTTCTGTTCAGAGGATACAGCCAGACTCACTTTCCTGAAGGAAGGCGATGTCCGAAGCATTATGAAGAGCTTTACTGAAGAATATCCTATTTCCCTTGTAGCCTCAACCCGGAGAATTGTTCACAGTCCTAAGAGACATACCTTTGGTTCTATCATTTACAGTGCAAAAGATGATACTTTTTACGAAGAAGCTCCTTATGCAGATATTGAAGTGGTTGACCGTATCGGAAGCGGGGATGCCTATATCTCAGGTGTATTGTATGGATATTTAACTTATGAAGGAGACTATCAGAAAGCTCTGGAATACGGTAATGCCATCAGCGCATTGAAAAATACCATTCCCGGCGACCTTTTGTGTACAGATTTAAAAGAAATCGACGGTATTATCAAAGAACATAAATCCACCGGGCGTATCGCGGAAATGGATCGATAAACGCGGTACCTTTGGATGTATGCGCATGCGCTTTTCCTGCCAGTGGCTGACGTGTGAACTGTAGCGTAAGTAACAATGTTTTTACCATTTTAATAAAAATTAAGTTGCCATGTTCCCCAGGATGTGGGATAATGTAGCATATCGGAAGGAAATCAAGCGCTCGCGAAGCGAGCATTTGATTTCACCCGATATGCTAACGAGAAAGTCAGGTGCGAAGCACCGTAGGCGCGAGAGCGCCGTGAGCGCGAAGCGCGGGACTTTCGAGTATGACAGGAAGGAAATCAAGCGCTCGCGAAGCGAGCATTTGATTTCACCCGATATGCTAACGAGAAAACCGGTTGCGAAGCAACCGAGGAAATGCTGCATAGCAGCATTTCCGATAGAGCGCGAAGCGCGAGGTTTTCGAGTTGACTTGCGACTCCCCAGCTGTGCACATTTGCGAAGCAAATGCAGCTGACGTAAGTCAGCTGTCGGAACGTAAGTTACGATGCACAGCGTAGCATATCGAAAAAATATTTCTCCCCCAGAGGCAATCATATGGCAGCGAATCAAAATTGGAACATCATTGGAGAACAGATCCGGGATGCGGTGCAGGAATCACTTTCCACCGGAGATTTTAAACAATTAAATGATATTATTGCAGGGACGGTAAGCAGCGCCGTTTCGGAGGTTAAGCGTCAGGCCGGGCAGTCCCCCAAGGTTAATTCTACAACTCGCAGCGCACGGCCGCAAAATCAAAATAACAATGTCCGTGCTCAGACTCCTAAAACAGGCTTTATGACCACAATCAGGACGAAAAAGGTAGGTAATGTATCCGGCATTCTGTTAATCGTATTTGGAGGAATCGGTACCGGAATCGCTGCCATTGTGGCATTTTCACTGTTGATATATTTCCTGACAGGACATTCCCTCGTGCCTTTTCTGTGGGCAGGAGCATTTCTGGCAGGGTTTATTTTTATGATTGAGAGAGGCTGCATGAGAAGAAATCGTTTGAAACGTGCGGATCGTTATGTGGAACTTTGCGGAGGCAAGAGTTACATTGATATAGAAGATCTGGCGATGCATATGGGCAAAAGCAAAAGGTATGTTCTGAAAGATGTCAAGAAGATGATCAAGCTCGGCATTTTCCCGGAAGGACATCTGGATGTCCAGGAAAAGTGTCTTATTCTAAACGATGCCACGTTCCGTGAGTATTTAAGACTGCAGAAAGAGCGTAAGGCTCTGGAAATGGAAGCCAAGGTAGCGCGGATGCAGGAACGCCAGAAGAGCAGCGGGAAACTTTTGACTCAGGAAAAAAATGAGCGTGAAGAACTTTTAGAAACCCAGGCTGCCCAAGAGGAAGAAGAGAAAATCGACAATCCTGAACTGGCTGCCATGATCAAACAAGGAAATGATTACATCAGAAAGCTGCGGGATATGAACGACAGGATAGAAGGGGAAGTGATATCTGCCAAGCTGTTCCGGTTAGAAAATCTGCTGAAAGAGATTTTTGATCGAGTGAAAGAGCATCCGGAGCAGATGCCCCAGATGCAGAAGTTCATGAATTATTACCTTCCCACTACGTTAAAACTGGTAGAGGCATATGCAGAGTTTGATGAGGTCAGTGTTCAGGGTGAGGATATCAAGTCAGCGAAGGCAGAGATAGAGAAGACATTAGATACCATCAATCAGGCATTTGTGGAACTTTTGAATAAGCTTTTCCAGGCATCGGTATTTGATGTGACTACAGATGCACAGGTGCTTCAGACCATGCTGGCCAAAGAAGGACTGACCAGAGAGAAAGAATTTGAAAAATTGACCAAATAATAAATATCATATATCATCAGGAGGAGCCGAAATGAGTAAAGATTTAGATGAACTGCTGCAGGAAGCACCAACCCTTACTTTTGAGCCTTTCCCACAGGAAAAGCCTCAGGTACCGGTTGCAAGTGATCCCGTTGTAGAAGAAAAGGAAGAGGAGAAGCTGGAAGTAGTACTGACACCGGAAGAACAGAAAATGGTGGACAATTTTGCTGCTCAGATTGACCTGACCAATACCCAGCAGATCATGCAGTATGGTGCAGGCAGCCAGAAGAAGATTGCAGACTTTTCTGAGACCGCTTTAAATAATGTTCGTACCAAAGATATGGGCGAAGTTGGCGATATGCTGACCGAGGTGGTAGCGCAGCTGAAAGATTTTGATGATGACGAAGAGGAAAAGGGCTTTCTTGGTCTCTTTAAGAAGAGCAGCAACAAGCTTGCCAATATGAGAGCCAAATATGACAAGGCAGAAGTGAATATCAACAGAATCTGTGATGCACTGGAGCAGCACCAGATTACGCTTTTAAAGGATGTTGCTATGCTTGACAAGATGTATGATCTGAATCTGAATTATTTCAAGGAATTGTCCATGTACATCCTGGCAGGAAAGCAGAAGCTGGAGCAGGCTGCGAAAGTTGAACTGCCTGCTTTGGTAGAAAAGGCACAGAAGAGCGGACTTCCTGAGGATACCCAGGCCGCTAAGGACTTTTCACAGATGTGCAATCGTTTTGAGAAGAAGATTCATGACCTGGAACTGACTCGTATGGTATCTCTGCAGATGGCTCCTCAGATTCGAATGATTCAGAGCAATGATACTGCGATGTCAGATAAGATTCAGTCCACTCTTGTGAATACCATTCCTCTTTGGAAGAACCAGATGGTGATAGCTATCGGTCTGAATCACTCTACCGAAGCTGCTCAGGCACAGCGTGAGGTCAGCAATATGACCAATGAGCTGTTAAAGAAGAACGCAGAGACCTTGAAGATGGCTACCCTGGAGACTGCAAGAGAATCTGAGCGCGGCATCGTGGATATCGAGACGCTGCAGGCTACCAACCAGACGCTGATCAGTACCTTTGATGAAGTGATGAAGATTCAGGAAGAAGGAAGAGAGAAGCGCAGGAATGCAGAAATCGAGCTTCGTAAGATTGAAAACGAGATGCGCGAGAAGCTGCTGGAGATGAGTAAGTAAAATTAAAATAAGTAAGGTAAGAATTAAGCCCCGGCCCGAGAAATCAGGTCGGGGTTTGTAGTAGAAGGAGATATACGTCTATGAAATCATCCAACGACCTACGTATTGCACTTCGTGCAATCGACCACAAAGGATACCCTGCCTATAAATCTCTGGCCGGCAGCTATCAATTCAGTAATTTCATACTGGTAATCGATCATGTGCAGGGAGATCCTTTTGCTTCCCCTTCCAGCCTGCATGTGGAGGTTGAACATAAAAATGCAGGATTTCCGGCATCATTTTACGAAAAAGACTGTTCCCGCATTGCGCTGCAGGATTATCTGACCAGGCGACTGTCCACCCAGTTTGAGGATTATAATTTCAAAGCAAAAGGTTCCGGGAAAAGTGGTTTGCTGTCTATTACCAGATGCGGGCAGGAGGTGCTTGAGAGAAGTGCCTGCCAGATTACGGATAATGAGATAATTGCCAGATTTCATGTGGGCTTCCCGGCTTTCGGACGTACCATCAATGCGGGGGAATTGGAGAAGATACTGTTTGATTTCCTGCCTCACAGTATAGAAAACAGCTTATTCCTGCGCAAGCTGGACAGACAGAAGGTGGAAGCTGCAGTTCAGCTTTCTGAAGATCAGGATGAATTACGTGAAATTATGAAGAAAGAAAAACTGGTTGCTTTTGTTGCCAATGGAGCTATCTTGCCAAGAAAGAGCGGAGTGTCAGATTGGCCCCTTAAGGATGGCGTTCCCTTTGTCTCACCTGTTTCCCTTCAGAGAACTTTTAAGCTCCCTCACAGAGGAGAGATTACCGGCATGGCTATTCCGGAGGGGATTACCTTAATTGTAGGCGGTGGTTATCACGGAAAGTCAACTTTACTGGAAGCGCTTCAGACGGGTGTATACAATCACATTGCAGGAGACGGAAGAGAGTTCGTATTGACGGCTGATACAGCGGTAAAGCTACGTGCCGAAGATGGAAGAAGTATCCGAAGTGTAGATATTTCCATGTTTATCAATGATCTGCCCAATGGAAAGGATACCACTGCTTTCTCCACACCGGATGCCAGCGGAAGTACCTCTCAGGCAGCTGGTGTAGTGGAGGCAATAGAAGCAGGAACAGAACTTTTATTAATTGATGAAGACACGTCTGCTACGAATTTCATGGTTCGTGATGACCTGATGCAGCAGGTCATCAGCAGGGAAAAGGAACCGATCACCCCATTTTTGGAGAGAGCACGTGACCTGTATGAGCAGGCAGGTATCTCTACCATTTTGGTAGCAGGCAGCTCCGGGGCTTTTTTCTACATTGCAGACAGAATTATTCAGATGGATTGTTACCGGCCGGTAGATATCACGAAGCAGGTGAAGAAAGTATGCGCGGAATATAAGGCTCCCAGGATACAGGCTCCGGATTTTGCCATACCCCAGAGGCAGAGAGCATTGCAGGGCGGCAGACAGACTGTAGGTAAGGTGAGGGAACAAGGGGCAAACCATAGAGGTGACCGCCAACGAGATGAATATCGAAAGGACAGCCGCCATGAGCATATGAAAATCAAAACTTTCGGGCGAGATAGTTTTTCGCTGGATAAAGAAACAGTAGATGTAAGGTGTGTGGAGCAGCTGACGGACACAGAATTAGTGAACGGGTTGGCGCATCTTGTGCGCTATGGTCTGGAGCAGGATGCCGGAAGTTCCGGATCCATGAAACAGAATATCGATCAAATCTACAAGACGCTGGATACCAAAGGATGGGAACCACTTTGCAGTTCTTATGTTCCTTGCGGACTGGCAAGGCCCAGAAAGCAGGAAATATATGCAGCGTTTAACAGATTGCGGGATTGACTTCAAAAAATGCGTCAGATATAATGAGTGTAACTTGATGTACAGGGAAAGAAGGTGTGGATACAATGGATAGAAAAATAAAGCTTCCGATTGGTATAGAAAATTTTAAAGAAATACGAACGGAAGGATTTTATTATGTAGACAAGACCGGGTTAATCAGGGAATTGCTCCATAACTGGGGAAAAGTAAACCTGTTTACCAGACCCAGGCGGTTCGGTAAATCCCTGAACATGAGCATGTTGAAGCACTTTTTTGAAATCGATTGTGACAGATCACTTTTTGATGGTCTGGAGATTTCAGAGGAAACTGAGCTGTGCGATGCATATATGGGAAAGTTTCCGGTAATTTCCATCAGCCTGAAAGGGGTCAGCGGAAGCCAATTTGAAGCTGCGCGGGCCATGATGTGCAGTGTGATTGCCCGGGAAGCATTAAGATTTCAGTTTCTTTTGGAGAGTGATAAGTTATCAGAGTTTGAAAAACAGCAGTATGTATCGCTGGTTCAGCGTGATGAAAATGGATTTTCCATGACAGATGCGGATTTGATGAACAGTCTGCTTACTTTGTCTGTTCTGTTGGAAAAACACTTTGCCCATAAGGTCATTGTTCTGATTGATGAGTATGATGTCCCGCTGGATAAAGCTATGCAGGCGGACTATTATGAAGATATGGTTAATCTGCTCAGGAATTTTCTTGGAGAAGCCCTTAAGAGTAATGACAGTATTTATTTTGCAGTGCTTACCGGATGTCTGCGTGTTGCGAAGGAGAGTATTTTCACAGGATTGAATAACTTTAATGTATTGTCAATCACAACTGCACAGTTTGATGAATATTTTGGTTTTACAGATAGTGAAGTAAGGGAACTGCTGGAGTATTATGACCTTTACGGAACATATGATACAGTAAAGAAATGGTATGACGGATACCGTTTTGGTAATGTGGATGTATATTGTCCGTGGGATGTAATATGTTATTGCAATCAGCTCCGCACGGATCCGGAGGCACAGCCCGAAGCATTTTGGTCAAATACCAGCGGGAATGATATTATACGCCGTTTTATAGGTATGGCAGATGGTGTGACGAAACGCGAGATCGAACAGCTGATGGCGGGTGAAGCAATTACGAAGGTGGTTCGTAAGGAGTTAACATATAAGGAAATGTATGATTCCATCAACAATCTTTGGAGTGTACTGTTTCTTACCGGGTATCTGACGCAGAGAGGAAAGGCGGATGGGGAAAAAATTAAGTTGGTGATTCCAAATGAAGAGATTCGAATGATATATAAAAAACAGATTCTGGATTGGTTTCAGAGTACAATTCGCAAGGATGGTGTCACACTGAATGCGTTTTGTGAGGCATTTAAAGATGGTAACGCAGCAGGTGTGGAGGCACAGTTTCGTTCATATTTAAAGAAGACGATCAGTATCCGTGATACTTTTGTGAGAAAAGAGAAGAAGGAGAATTTCTATCATGGAATTTTAGTTGGGCTTCTGGGTTATAAGGATAGTTGGGGAGTTTCCTCTAATAAGGAATCAGGGGAAGGCTACAGTGATATCCTGGTGGAAATTGAAGATGAAGATATTGGAATCGTGATTGAGCTAAAATATGCAGATGATGGCGATTTGGAAGCAGGATGCAGGAAAGCTTTAGCACAGATAGAAGCGAATAACTATGAAGAGAGGCTTCACGATCTTGGAATGGATAACATTTTAAAGTATGGTATTGCCTGTTATAAGAAACGATGCAAGGTCATGCTTGGATAGCATTAAAATCACGCTGCTGAGAGGAGACAAAATCACTCCGCAAATTTTCTTGACAGTATGTCATTTAAACGATAAAATGTATATAAATTTTACCAAACGGAGGAAAAGCCCATGAAAGAAATCCCCTACAAAATATATCTGGAAGAGCAAGAGATGCCAAAGCAGTGGTACAATGTGCGTGCCGACATGGCAAAGAAGCCTGCTCCCATTTTGAATCCTGCAACCTTAAAGCCTGTGACACTGGAAGAATTATCAGCTATCTTCTGCGAAGAGCTTGCAAAACAGGAGCTGGATGATACCACACCTTACATTGATATCCCGGAGGAAATCCGTAATTTCTATAAGATGTACAGACCTTCTCCACTGGTACGCGCCTACTGTCTGGAGAAAAAGCTGGATACACCTGCTCATATTTATTACAAATTTGAAGGAAACAATACCTCGGGAAGCCACAAGCTGAACTCTGCCATTGCCCAGGCTTATTACGCCAAGCAGCAGGGACTGAAAGGTGTGACCACCGAGACCGGAGCCGGTCAGTGGGGAACTGCGCTTTCTATGGCGTGTGCTTACTTTGATCTGGACTGTCAGGTATACATGGTGAAATGTTCTTATGAGCAGAAGCCTTTCCGTCGTGAAGTTATGAGAACTTATGGAGCGCAGGTAACACCTTCTCCCTCCATGAATACCAGCGTAGGACGCAAGATTAATGAGGAATTCCCGGGGACAACGGGAAGCTTAGGCTGTGCAATTTCTGAGGCAGTAGAAGCTGCTGCAAGTCAGGACGGCTATCGCTATGTGCTTGGTTCTGTGTTGACCCAGGTACTTTTGCATCAGTCTGTTATCGGTCTGGAGACTAAGGCTGCCCTCGACAAATATGGTATCAAGGCAGACATGATCATCGGCTGTGCCGGCGGCGGTTCCAATCTGGGCGGTCTGATCTCTCCGTTTGCAGGCGAAATGCTCCGTGGCGAGGCCAATTACGATATCATTGCAGTAGAACCTGCATCCTGCCCCAGCCTGACAAGAGGTAAATATGCTTATGATTTCTGCGATACCGGTAAAGTATGTCCTCTTGCCAAGATGTACACGCTGGGCAGCGGTTTCATTCCTTCCGCCAGCCATGCCGGAGGATTGCGCTATCATGGCATGAGTTCCGTGGTATCCGAATTGTATGACCAGGGTATTCTGACAGCCAGAAGTGTGGAGCAGACCCAGGTATTTGAAGCCGCTCAGATGTTTGCCAAGGTGGAGGGTATCCTTCCTGCACCGGAAAGCAGCCATGCCATTAAGGTGGCAATCGATGAGGCCATGAAGTGCAAGGAGACCGGTGAGGAGAAGAATATCGTATTCGGATTGACCGGTACGGGATACTTTGATATGGTAGCATACCAGAGATTTAATGATGGCGAGATGAAGGATTATATTCCTACAGATGAAGAGCTGGCTGTAGCGCTGGCAAAGCTGCCTAAGGTTGAAGGATAATGGAAGTACAGTTGGATAGAAGTGTAATATGAACTATAATAGGCTGCCCGGAATTTATGTCCGGGCAGCTTCCGCGTTAAGCTGTATATCGTGAGCTTTTTTGGTAAATTCTATATGTATTGGCGGCCCCTTTGCGGATGGCAAGGGTTGAACAGATAATGTGTGAAGAAACAAGGAGGAAGCAATGAGTTGCAAATTTAATTGGAACGAAGCCTGGTTGTTTACTAAGGATGGTGCACTGGTACAGAACAACCGTGCAGTCAATACCGAAGACTGGGAAAAGGTTGAACTGCCCCACACCTGGAATGGCAAGGATGGTCAGGATGGCGGCAGCGATTATTACCGCGGGACCTGTTATTATACCAAGAAGCTTGATAAAGCACTATGTGAAGGTGCTGAAGAAGTATATATTGAATTCGAAGGTGCCAACTCCTCTGCCGATGTTTATGTAAACGGAACATTGGCAGTTCATCACGATGGCGGCTACTCCACTTTTCGTGCCAACATCACAGAATTATTAAAAGAGGAAAATGAAATTATTGTCGCTGTGGACAATGCTCCCAACGACAGAGTATATCCTCAGATGGCTGACTTCACTTTCTACGGCGGAATCTATCGTAATGTTAATATCCTCTGTGTATCCAAAGCACGTTTCGACCTTGATCATTTCGGAGGTCCCGGAATCACTGTGACTCCTATTGTGGAAGGCAGCGATACTAAAGTAAATGTAACTGCTTATCTGACAGGCCTGAACGGTACTGAGACGGTAAAAATCACTATTAAAGACGGTGAAAGAAAAGTAGCTGAAGCTGCCATGCCTGCAGCAGATGCAAAGGCTGATTTCGTAATCGAGAATGCGCATCTCTGGAACGGACGTAAGGATCCTTTCCTTTACACCTGTGAAGCAGTCCTTCTGGATGGTGAAAAGGAGCTGGATGCAAGAATCGTGAAGTTCGGCTGCCGCTACTTTGAAATCGACCCGGAAAGAGGCTTTATCTTAAACGGTGTGGAATACCCTCTGCGCGGTGTGTCCAGACACCAGGACAGACCTGAAATCGGTAATGCCCTTCTTCCTGAGCATCACAAGGAAGATCTGGACCTGATTTACGAAGTAGGTGCCACTACCATCCGCCTGGCACATTACCAGCACAATCAGTACTTCTATGACCTGTGTGACGAGATGGGCTTCGTACTCTGGGCAGAGATTCCCTATATCTCCAATCACATGCCTAACGGTCGTGAGAATACCATTTCACAGATGAAAGAGCTGATCATCCAAAACTATAATCATCCTTCCATTTTTGTTTGGGGAATTTCCAACGAGATTACCATGAGGGGTGCAGAAGATACTGATTTGTTGGAAAACCACAGAATCTTAAATGACCTTTGCCACGAAATGGACAAGACAAGACTGACTACCATGGCTGTGGTATCCATGTGTCCAATGGACAGTGAATATGTGACCATTCCTGATACGGTATCCTGGAATCACTATTTCGGCTGGTACGGCGGGGATACTTCTATGAACGGTCCCTGGATGGACCAGTTCCATGCAATGCATCCCACTCTTCCGGTGGGTATGAGTGAATATGGCTGCGAGGCACTGAACTGGCACACCTCCAATCCGGAGCAGGGCGATTATACCGAAGAATATCAGGCTTATTATCATGAGGAGCTGATCAAGCAGCTGTTCACCAGACCTTATATCTGGGCTAGCCACGTATGGAATATGTTCGACTTCGCAGCAGATGCCCGTTCCGAGGGTGGAGAAGACGGTATGAACCACAAGGGACTCGTTACGTTTGACCGTAAGTACAAGAAAGATGCTTTCTATGCGTATAAAGCATGGCTGTCCGATGAGCCTTTTGTGCATATCTGCGGCAAACGCTATGTGGACCGTGTAGAAGACGTGACCAAGGTGACGGTATATTCCAACCAGCCTGAAGTAGAGCTGTTTGCAAACGGTGTCAGCCTGGGCAAGCAGACAAGTGACGTACACTTCTTCTACTTTGAAGTGCCTAACACAGGTATAACAGAACTGGTAGCGAAAGCAGGCGCCTGCGAAGACAGCAGCAGGATCGTGAAGGTTGATAAGTTCAATGATGCTTATCGTATGGTAGAGACCGGTGATGTCCTGAACTGGTTTGAAATCACTGCACCGGAAGGATACTTCTCTATTAATGATAAGATGAGCGATCTGATGGCAAATCCGGCAGGAAAAAAGCTGATCATGAATATCATGAAAGAAGCAATGGCCGGCAAGAAGGGCATGATCGACAGCGAAAACATGATGAATAATGAAGCCATGATGGGATTCATGGGTGGCTTTACCATTAAGCGTCTCATGTCCATGATGGGCACCATGGGAGGAAATACCCTGGGCAAG
>JBGVLR010000084.1:0-6350 GCA_045124375.1 Acetatifactor sp. | reverse complement strand
GATGCACCAAGCTGCAATCATATCTGGATGAGTTCTGCTTCCGTTTCAACCGCCGCATGACGGGAGATCAGGTATTCCTGCGACTTGTCAGAGCGGTTGCTACATCTTGTGGTGTGCTGAGTTAAGTCGATAAGCATTTATCTATATATTAACATTATAGAATTAAATTTTTATTGCTCAAATAATATTGCATTCCAACTTCGTTTCTGCATCTTCTTTACAGTTCCTGCAGAATCGTTCTATGTGTTTGAACGCCAAGGAATAGATTATGGAAAACTACAGTGTACTTATGTCTGTATATTACGGTGAAAAATCTGAATATCTGCGGCTCAGTACTACTAGCATGTTGAATCAGACTGTGCCCACCAATGACTTTGTCCTTATATGTGATGGACCTCTGACCGATGAATTGAATACTGTCATCGATGAATTACTCCACGATTATGGCGATGTGCTGCATGTCGTACGCATGGAGGAAAACCGCGGACTGGGTGATGCCCTGAATGTTGGTATTCAAATATGTAAAAATGAATTCATTGCCCGAATGGACTCAGACGATATTGCAGTTGCTAACCGCTGCGAGCTTCAGCTAAAAAAATTCAAGGAAGATCCTGATCTTGCAATCATCGGTGGTTCCATCGACGAGTTTGAAGGAACGCCTTTTAATGTTGTTTCACATAAGAGCATGCCACAATCCCACAGTGATGTCATCAACTATGCAAAAATCCGGAATCCTTTTAATCACCCTACGGTTATGTATAGAAAATCTGCCGTTCTGCAGGTTGGAGGTTACCCCCATCGAATGCTGCACGAAGATTATGGACTTTGGGCAGACATGATCCTGAACGGCTGCAAGGTTTGCAACCTGCCGGATACCCTGTGCTTCATGCGCGTTGACGGCGGCCTTTACAACCGCAGAGGCGGATGGAATTATCTGAAACTGGCAATCCGACTTCGTTGGCACCTTTATCGCAGCGGTCTGTATACATTCTGGAGTTTTCTGTTTGTCAGCCTTGGCCTGATCATTATCTGTCTGTTGCCCCTGTCTGCCAGAAAAGTCGTCTACCGTCTTGTTCTGAGATGATCTGTCAGATTTGCAGCCAATCGGAGGTTTTCAATGAACGGTTTTTACTGGATATATCTCGTTATGTTTAGCTTGACACTGTGGTACCATTTCGCCCCGTGCTTTGAACAAAAACGATTGATTCTCTGGGGAGCCTGTGGTTTTCTGTTACTCATCTTTACGGTACAAGATACCTCTGTCAGTGTGGATACCGCGGAATATATACGCCAGTATGAAATCATTCCCACACTTTCTTTCACTCAGATGCTAACCCACAAATTTGAAATCGGATTTGTTCTTTTATGCCGGTTTCTGGAAGCACTCTTCGAAGGAAGAAGAGTGCTCCTTCTGTGCATGGGCCTGCTGATCATGATCCCCTTTACCCGCTCTTTTGAAACAGATACAGAGCAACCCATGATAGCACTGATGGCTTTTCTGGCGCTGGGAATGTACCAGCATGCCATTATTTTCTTTCGGCAGCTGGCGGCAATGGCGATTCTGACCCAGGGGTATCGATTTATCATTGCCCGAAAGCCCTGGAAATTTCTCTTAATAGTCCTGCTTGCCATGACCTTCCATAAAATGTCCTTGGTTTTTGTACTGGTCTATATTCTGTACGCATTCCCTGTCAATAAATATCTGCTCGCTTCAGCCGCAGTAGTGGCTGTTATCGGAGGGGTTTTCTGTCAGCCCATTATGTCGTTTATTCTGACATATGTCTATGAATATCATCCCATGTATCACATCTCCGACGGAGGATACACATTGTGCTTCGTTTTGTGGATCATGGTTTCTCTGTCATACTGGCTGCTAAAGGATCAGATGGAAGACCCACACAACAAGCTTCCCTTCATCATGCTGCTGATCGCAGCTGCCCTGCAACCCATCTGTTTTGCCTTTTACAACTGGTTGAGAATTGTTCTTTTCTTCCGAATTGCTCTGGTGCCCCTGTGCGCCCGGCTGTATACAGCTCTGTTCTGCAGAAAAGAAAGTAACAGCGCCCTGAAGTTGCTTAAGCAGTACACACCGGGTCTTCACCGCGCCGTTCTTTCTGTGTACGATACAAAATGGTTTCAAGCTGCCGCACAGTGCATTTTGTTTGCGGTTCTATTTGTTTGGTATCTGTCAGAACTGGAAGATGCGGCATATTACATGGCTCCCTTTGGCTAAACTATTTTTCATAACAAATAAGGATAACAAATATGACCGCTGCTCTGATCTCGTTATTTTATCCATCTGCGTCCGTAAAACAGCATGTAGCATCCATTGCAGCACAGGTAGATGCTGTATATCTCTGCGACAATTCCCCTATGTCCAATTTCTCCATATTTTCCGGTATGGATATGCCGGAAAACATTCACTATACCTTTTTTCACGAAAATCTCGGCTTGTCCTGTGCCTTTAACCGAATTCTGAAAGATCCCAATATTTCCTGGTTGGATAATGACTTCATTTTTTTCTTTGACCAGGACTCCCAGATTGCGGAAGGACACATTCAAAAAATGTGTTCTGTATATCAAACCCTTCAGGAACACAATTTTCCCGTTGGTTGTCTTGGCTGTGTTTTCTTCAACACCAGCCACGGCGCTGTGGAAATTCCCAGAGCAAAGAAGCCTCTTCTGGATGGTACATATGCTGTTTCCAGCATCATTACCTCTTCCATGCTGTGTACGTATGGCGATTTGCAGCATATTGGTTTTTGGAATGAACGTATCTTTCTTGACTTGGCAGACTGGGATTTATGCTGGCGGCTACAGACAGCTGGAAAACTGTGCTGCCTCACCGAATCGGTTGTTCTGCACCATTCCGTTGGCAGCGGCGAAAAGAAAATTGGTCCATCAAAACTGCGGATAGGACAGCCGATCCGGGAGTATTATCAAATCCGGGAATGTCTGTATCTGCTGGGACAGCGTTATACTCCTCTCAAATACAGGATCCGCTTCCTTGCCATGCTGCTAGTCCGGTCCCCGCTGCATGTTCTCTTTCTGGATCATCGCAAACAACGGCTCCGCTTTATTATTCGCGGAGTTCGGGATTTCTTCCGAAAAAAGCAGGGTTTTCTGGAACCCGAATACGAAAAGGAAATACTTTCTCTATAGCTGCTGCATATATCAGAAATCAGCATATTTTTCAGCACTAAGAACGCTAAAAAACACGGAAGAACAAGATTCTTCCGTGTTTTCTTTTACATGAAAGCAATCCCCCGACGACGTTGGGGGATACATTTTTCTCGGTTACATTTACCGCTCACCATAGTGTAGCAGCAATTTGAATACGGCGCGCCAAGTTGAACACCTCGGCCGCTCAAGTTGAACAGTGCCGTCGCTTGAAACTGTACACCCTCGTCGGCGGTGCTGTACACCCTCGTTGCGCTGGTTGTACAGTGCATTTTCTGTCGGTAAAATGTTGTTACACGCGAAAGCGTGAATACAACAAGGAGGTAAAAAATATGACCAATTACCGTCAGATCCTCAGACTGCACAGTCTGGGCTCAACAAAACGCAGATCGCGCAAAGCTGCGGCTGCTCCCGGACGACCGTTATACAGGTCCTCCGTCGGGCTGAGGAGCGCGGCTTGCGTTATCCGTTGCCTGAGAGCATATCAGATAAGGAGCTTTCGGAGTTGCTCTTCCCGCAGCCTGTATGCAAGCCGGAATACAAGATGCCTGACTACGAGTACATCCACCGGGAGATGCAGAAAAGCGGTGTTACGCTGAATCTGCTGTGGCTGGAGTACTGCGAGACCTGCCGCACAGCAGAAGAATTGCCCTACCAGCTGACCCAGTTCAAGAAGTACTATCGGGACTACACGGCCAAGACCAACGCAACCATGCATCTGATACTATTTCTTGATTAAATTATTTAATTTAATCAAGAAGGCACTGCCTGACGGCATTGCCGATTATGTGATTTTGGGAAAACAAAATCACATAATCCCGTCTCATATGATTCTCATATCAAAAACTTCAATTCTTACGACTTAAAGTTTATAATTGAGAATCAGTATGAATCACAAGCCCGGCGAGATCATGCAGGTAGACTGCGCCGGAGATACCGCCTCTGTCATTGACACCGACACCGGAGAGATTATTCCGGCATATGTCTTTGTATCTTCGCTGCCTTACAGCGGTTATGCTTATGTGGAGGCGTTCTTTTCCATGAATCAAGAATGCTGGACCACAGCTCATGTCAATGCTTTCCGCTATTACAGCGGTGTCACCAGGATCCTCCAGTGTGACAACCTCAAAACCGGCGTGGATAAACACAGTAAGAACGAGGTTCGGCTCAACAAATCCTACGCGGAACTGGCGGAGCATTATAATACTGCCATTGTTCCCTGCAGAGTCCGTTCCCCAAAAGACAAAGCCATGGCAGAAGGGACTGTCGGCGTTATCTCCACATTCATCCTGGCGGCGCTCAGAAACCGCAGATTTCTTTCCCTGAGGGAACTAAATGAGGCGATTCAGGAACGGCTGTACGAGTTTAACCACAAGCCTTTCCAGAAGAAAGACGGCAGCCGCGCTTCTGCATTTGAGGGGGAACGGGCATTTCTCATGCCTCTGCCCACCAGACCGTATGAGTTGTCCACATGGAAAGTTGCTACTGTTTGCCTCAATTACCATATCAGCGTGGATAAGATGAATTACTCGGTTCCATACGAGTACATCAAGCAGAAAGTGGATGTCCGGATTACCAAATCCACCATTGAAGTATTTTTCGGCGGCAACCGTATCTGCTCCCATCCCAGGCTTTACGGCCGTGCAAACCAGTACAGCACGACAGAAAGCCATATGCCCGAAAACCACCAGCAGTATATTCAATGGGACGGTGACCGTTTTTGCAAATGGGCGGCACAGATTGGGCCGTATACCAACACTGTGGTTGCCGCGTTCTCGGTAGTTACAAGGTCGAACAGCAGGGCTACAAAACCTACTTGGGGCTTTTGAAACTGGCGGATAAATATACCCCTGAGCGATTGGAAAATGCCTGCAAAAAGGCGCTGACCTTTACGCCCCGTCCCTCCCTGAAAAATATCCAGGCTATTCTTTCCTCCGGTCAGGACAGAATTGAACCCGAACCGGAAAGGAAGCCGGAAACATCGTCACAGTATGGCTTCACCCGTGGAGCTGACTATTACGCAGGGAGGAAATAAAGATGCTGACAGAAAATACAATTACCAAGTTACAGCAGATGCGACTCAGTGCCATGGCGAATGCGTTCCGGGAACAGCAGTTGGATCCCAACATGGCTTCGCTGTCTTTCGAGGATCGTTTCGGCCTGCTGGTGGACCAGGAATGGTCTACCCGAAAAAGCAACCATCTGCGTAAGCTTATTAAAAGTGTCGGCTTTGCGGAACCCGGCGCCTGCGTGGAGGATATTGAATATCACTCTGACCGGAATCTGGACAAAGCGCAGATCGCCCGGTTTGCAACCTGTACTTATATTGCGGAGCACCACAACATTCTGCTTTTGGGAGCCACAGGCAGCGGAAAGACCTATCTTGCCTGCGCTCTGGGCATGGCGGCAGTCCGGAACTTCCTGACAGTGAAATATATCCGCCTGCCGGAGCTTCTGGCAGAACTCGCCATTGCAAGGGTCAACGGTACTTTCCGGAAGGTGATCCAGCAGTACAAGAAATGCTCTCTGCTGATTCTGGACGAATGGCTGCTGTACCCACTGAAGGAAACAGAGGCGAGAGGTCTGCTGGAGATTGCGGAATCCAGGTACAAGAACGCTTCTACGATCTTCTGCTCTCAGTTCGCAGTGGCCGGATGGAGAGAAAAGATTGGCGATCCGATCCTGGCTGATGCCATCTGCGACCGCATTGTACACGACTCCTACCAAGTGGTCATTGACTGTAAGGAATCTATGCGTAAGCGGAAAGGTGTGCAAGAGCTGGGCGACTAACGAGTAACCCCATGGGAAGAGTGATGAAGTGTTAAAAGAAGAGCGAAACCTCTGCAGCTGGACGCACGGCTTCACTCTTCCCAACATTTTGATACATCTATGATGCCATGTAGGTCGGGTAATGTCAATGTACAACCACGCCGACGGCACTGTTCAGTTTCCAGCGACGAGGGTGTACAACGCGCCCGGCCGAGGGTGTACAACCACGGCGACATATTCAGTGATATAGCCATCAGAATTCTCTAAATGAGCAAATCTGAAAAATAAACAAAAGACACACCTAATATGGTACAATGAGGAAGAACCACCAACCACAAAGACCAAAAAGGTGTGCCTTATGGAAAACAGTATAACAGTCGGTGAAGAACTTCGCAAGTATT
>JBGVLR010000083.1:0-4551 GCA_045124375.1 Acetatifactor sp. | reverse complement strand
TTAAACTCCCCTTTTGACAACACGGGAAATACTTTCAAAACCGATGTTTTTGAAGTCGAGGCTTACAACTGGGGTGAACCCGAACATTGGTGGAACTTCAAGTACAAGAATTTTGAAGCCGCCTGGTATAAGCACCTTAGTCGTGGATTTGAGTATAAGATGGTTGATGACGAACCTCTGACTCTGGAATTCCTGGAAGAAATGATTGAGGAATGCTGCAAGGAAATTGAGAAGCATTACAAACGATAATACAACGCGGAAAGGACAACAAAATGAATACAAAAATGACTCCTGAGGAACTTATTGACCAGCTCGAACTGGCTCCTCCTAATATTTATGCTCGTGTTATGGCTACGGTTCCCCAGAAAAAAGGCGACACTATTCTAAAAAAGTGCGTACTGAATCTGTCTACTGGCGATGTTTATGCTAAGCGTAAAATCGCGGCGGCCGAGGTCGCTAATTTTAGAATGATTCGTCATTATAAGAGCTATCAGGACCCCATCGATAAGGACATTATTCACTATGCCTATCAGAGTGCACAGATGCACGAATGCGGCATCGTTCTGACGACCTGGTGTTTCGCAGACCATGTAAATTACCCTGGCACTGCCGAAGTTACCTTCTCTTGGAATGCCCCTGATGTCTCCGATGCAATTCGTGGACAAAAGGTTGACGAAGAAGCAACTTTCAACATTAAGCTGTCTCCTCCCCGCATTGCTGCCATGGTTCTGGTAACTCCTGACAAGGAAGTTTATGCTTGGCAGGATATTGAACTGTACGGCTATATGGTCAAGCACTCCAAGGCTCATATCAGAGAAGATGCCTATCTGGCGCAGGCGCTGCTGACCGCCCTGTACAAAGCATACGACACTAAACGCATCCCTAACCTGACGACTTGTTTCAAAGAACAGTTCGAAATTGGTTATTTGGGTGCAAATAAGTACGTAGTCTTTGACAGTTACAAGGATGTTTCTCCTTTTATGCGCGCTAAGCCTCTGGCTATTCCTGAAAATGAATACCAGAAGCAGGTTGACTCTCTGACCACAGTAGCACTGCCTGACCATTCTTTCTCTACCTCTACCGAAAAGACCATCTGCTATGCAGACCGCGTCAATGAAGAATGGGTAGTCCTGAGATGGTACATGCAGTCTCGTCCTGGTCGGTTCCTGGAAATCAGCCGTATGTATGTCAATAAAACTCAGGCTATTCAGTGTCGCTCTGACCTGAGAGGCAAATGGGCTTATAGCCATGCAAAGCTGAAGGCAGAAACCTTTAAGGCCGACAAAGTTGTTATGCAGACTCCTGAAGTATTTGACGGCACTAAGCTGGAATACACTAAGCACATTTCTACGGAAATGGCAAACCAGAGCGCGGCTCTGTACATGCTGACTATGTACCCCGAGTTTGAAAAGATGTACAAGGCTGATTTTGATTGGCTGTGTCAGGAATACCTGAAAAGCCCCTACTCTAGCAGTTGGAAGAACTTCATGGAAATGCATTGTGGCGACATCGACTGGAAGGCTAAGAACATCCACAAGATGATTGGCATTAACAGTCACCAGACCAAGTCTATCAATCAGTGGCGCAAATCTCTGTCTGCAACAAAGCTGCCGTGTTGGGAAGAGTACTATGCGCGCTCCATCATTCGCACGATGAAGAATATTTTCTGCGATTCTGCTGTCAATTCTATTGATAATGCGACCTTTGATTATATTCTGAACACTATTAATTGCACTCGACTGAGCGGCTCCTACACGGGCGCTCTGGCACGGGTGTACGATATGTATCGTGCAGATGCAATTTACTTCATTAAGGACCTGAATGCCATTTCTGATGGTACTCAGACATTGGAGCGTAACGATAACGTTCCTCGCTACATGCGTCGTCATTATATGACTCTTGACACGCTGTTTGGAGACGTTTTCAGAATGATTCAGAGTGGTAATTATATGAATGTACTGCGTCCTCGTTTTTCCTCTCAGGAAGAGCTGGAACATATCCATACCGTTATGACTGACCTGATTAATGCTGACCAGCTGGCTCACGAAGCAAGACAGAATGCTCAGCACGAAGCAAACTTTACCTCTCATAAGTCTCGTTGGGATAAGTGGGCATGGGAAGGTGATGAAACGTTCTGTGTTATTGCTCCTTCCAAGCCTGTAGATATTGCAGAAGAAGGTATGACTCTGCGTCATTGTGTTCGTTCCTATATCCCCTCTGTTTCCAATGGTGAAACGAATATTATGTTTATCCGCGTAAAGGGTAAGGAAAGCACTCCTTTCTTTACTGTCGAAGTTGATAAGCATAATGCAATTCGTCAGGTCCATGGTATGTGTAACAGCAATGTTGACTCTGTCTCTGGCTTGACCGAGTTTGTCACTAAGTGGGCAAAAATGAAGAAGCTGAAATACTCTCAGGCTTACGCTAATGGCCTGCGTGTTCCCGCAAACCAGTATTAAGAAAGGAAGATAAGCATGTTTCTTGTAACTCCCAATCAGGACGAAATCGTCAACGTCAATCATGTGGTCGCTGTAAAAACAATCACTTCTATTAAGAAGATTTTGATTTACGCCAACACAGGCGTTATTGCTATTCGGACTGACACACAAGATGAGTTGGATAGCTATGAAGAACAGATTGAAATTGCTGTTCATGCTGCCGCCCCTAGATGGGTAAAATGCCAGAACTGGTTGTTCCGCGCTGACAAAATCGTTCAAGTTGGCGGTAATAACGATGGGTTATCTGTTCATATGACTGACGAAAAAATCTTTCAAGTTATTAGAACCGACGCAGCATCCTCTGCGAATTTGATGGAAGAATTTATTAAATCTCTGTCTCGCCCATTGATGGCCGAAAAAACCCCCAATCTTGTTATCATTAAGTAAAAATCAATCCTCCCGTTATTAAACGGGAGGATTTTTTTCGTTTAGATGAAAAAAATCTTTTTGGCATTCTTTGTTTTATTTTAATTACGTAAAAAATTTTGACAGGAGTATGAGGACACTTCTGTCGCGTGCATAAGCACAGAAAGGAATAACAATGAAAAAATTCAAATTTGGCAAATGGACTGTTCTGTCTCTGGTAGTTACTCTGGCAGTAGCTGCAGCTCTGTTCTTCGTATTCAATTATTTCTGCCTTCCCGCACTGGGCTGGAAGTTCGGAACGCTGCTCATCGGCGCCGTTTCCTTGTTCTTTGGTTGGCTGGCTGGTTTCGGCGTTGCCGAACGCTGCTATTCCCACAAGGATGACCACCTCCATTTTATTGCCCTGATTCTGGCGGCAGTACTGGTTCTGGGTATGGTTATCTCTGGTATCGTGTCCATCAAGCCCTTCCACGTAGATGATGTGAAGGCTCGTCTGGATATGGAAGAAGTATCTCGCGAGGAAATTGTTGAGATGCTGCCCGCTATCGACCAGGAAGGCGCATATTCTTGGGTAGACTCCGCAACTGCTATGAAGCTGGCCTCTCGCAAGATGGGCGAGCTGACTAAGCTCGTTAACATTTACACTGCAAGCAAGACTGCTTACACTGCCATTGAAGATGGTAAGCTCGTGAAGTATGTCCCCTTGGAATACGCTGGTGTGTTTAAGGCTGCAAAAGCTGGTAGCATTCCTGGTTACATCAAGGTAGACCCCGTTAATCAGACCGCTGAATATGTTGAGGTCGAAATGCATTATGCTCCCTCTGCATTTTTCCGCTACGACCTGATGCGTCATGTGCGTAACAACTTCCCCACTGATTATCTGGGCAACTACTCCTTCCAGGTTTCCCCTGAGGGTGTCCCTTATTGGGTTGTTGAACTGCAGGTCGCTCGTGGTTTCTGGTCTGTTCGTGAGGTCGTTGCTGTTGTTATGGTAGATGCTAATTCTGGCGCTTGCACTAAGTATGCTCTTGCAGATGCTCCTGCTTGGGTAACTTGTATCTACGGTGACACTGCACAGTCTGTTTATCGTGAAGCCAGTGACTACGTGAACGGCTGGTGGAACCCCTCTGGTCTGGGCGAGACCACTACTACCAACGACTGGGGCTACGTCGCTATTAATGGTGAGCTATATTACACCACTGGTGTTACCTCTACTGTTACCGACGGCGGTGATGAGTCTAATCTGGGTATGCTGCTGTACAACGCACATACCAATAAGGCTTATTATTGTGAAATCCCTGGTGCGGAAGAATACTCCGCAATGGAAGAGGTTGAAGGCATTGTCCAGAACTTCGGTTATAAGGCTGCTTTCCCCTCTCTAACCAACGTTGGAGGCCACATGACCTACGTCATGGTTCTGAAGTCCGACAACGGCGTCGTTAAGCAGTACGGTATGGTGAATTATGAAAATTACACTATTGCCGTTACCGCTGATACTATGGATGCTTGCCGAGTTGCTTATGCAAAGGCTCTGGCCAATGCTGGTGACAAGGATGTTGAGACCATGACCATGAAGACTCTGATTGTTGACGCTATTGAGTATATCGTACAGGGTGGCGAGACTACTGTCTACATCCGCGATATGGCTGGTAACGTCTACAAGGCTGCTTTTGAGGAAGGTTTCCTG
>JBGVLR010000082.1:0-3065 GCA_045124375.1 Acetatifactor sp. | reverse complement strand
GGTCTGTACGGCATAGGTCAGTCCTCCCACGGAAGACCAGCGGCACCGGCTCAAACTTTGCAGCAGTTTTACTGAGGTTGTGTTCCATACGTGTCACGCGTCGAATTATAGTTCCCACCTACGGCAGCTTTACCGCAGATTAAATCCGACATCTCCTTTATATCATCTATCTCAACGTGCTGTTTTTTACGGCACGTTTTTATCTGCCCTATTGACCATTCCCATTCTTTCCCATATAGTCTTTTCGTAACCAATAGAAAAAGAGAAAGAACAGCCCCTCCTACAGTTCGTTCTTTCTCTTCACCAATTCAAGTGCTGCAAAGCAGGTCCTCTGCAGGGTCATGCCCTAATAAATGGTTGCCTGTCATATAAGCAGTCACTTCGCATTGTTATGCAATACTTATGATAAGAAAAAACTTACTGTTGTGCAAGATATTTCGTATAAAAACTTCATCAAAATCTCTTTTTGATTCCTATATGGCTATGTTTCAGCCCCACCTTGAAACCTGTCCCATCTGCGGAAGCACCGGTAACTGTCACATCCACGACTACTATGGCCGCTCCATCTTTGACTTCCAGGCAGGTAAGAGAGAAAAGTCCGACCTTTGTGTGATGCGAGTTTTCTGTGACAGCTGTGAACATGCCCACGCCATTCTTCCGGATGTCATTATCCCTTATTCCAGCTACAGCCTGCTCTTCATTCTGCGCCTTCTTGGACAGTACTTTGCAGGTCGTTTTACCATAGAGCAGCTCTGTGAAAGGTATGAAGTCTCACCAAACCAGTTCTATAAGTGGCTTTCTCTATGGAAAACGCACAAGCAGGAATGGCTTGGTATTCTATCTGATCTGGAAACTTCTGATGTTTCTTTCTTGAGAAGCATCCTCCTGTTGGATTCCTTCTCCTCCTTTGCCATGGGATTTGTCCTGCGCTTTACTTATTCCTTTCTCCAGTCTCACAGGAACCCCGTTCCGGTGTCCCTGAAAAACGCACAGTATCACCAGAAGGTGTTTGCTCCGGATATCTCCATCTTCTGACCACACGACCATGGGATGGATGGCTGCCCGTTCTCCCCTTATGATGAAGAAAAACATAAGAAGGAGGTCTTTTCCATGAGCAAAGATACTGAAACTCTCAAACATGACGCTGAAGTGGCACAGTTCCGCTTCGCTCTCATAGCTCCTGTCATCCAGGGGCTTTATCCTGATGCCTCGGCTACGGCCTACTACAAGCGGGTTACCGCCTCTCCACTGACCCTTCCGGATGGTTCCACGGTCAGCTACAGCTACAAAACACTGGAAAAGTGGAAATCCCAGTACAACCTCGGCGGGCTGGATGCCCTGATGCCCAGTGTCAGGTCTGACAAAGGCATTTCCCGGGCTCTGAATGATGAAGCCATTGCTGAAATTTATCGTATGAAAGATGACCATCCACGCATGAATGCCACACAGATTTATGAGCATCTCGTGAAGGAATCCTTTCTCCCGGCAACTGTCAGTGTGGATTCCGTACAGCGTTTCATCCGCAACAACGACCTCAAATCTGCCAGAGACCCTAACCTCCGTGACCGCAAGGCCTATGAAGAAGACGAATTCGGTAAAATCTGGCAGGCTGATACCTGTTATCTCCCATACATCACAGAAGACGGTCAGACCAGGCGCGTTTACTGCATCATGATCATTGACGACCATTCCAGACTTCTGGTCGGAGGCGAACTGTTCTACAATGACAATGCCTGCAACTTTCAGAAAGTGTTAAAAAATGCCATCGCCACCTACGGAATTCCCGATAAACTTTATGTAGACAATGGCTGTAGCTACTCGAATGAGCAGCTTTCCATGATCTGCGTATCCCTTGGCATCCTGCTTTTGCATACCAAAATCCGTGATGGCGCCAGTAAGGGCAAGGTGGAACGGCACTTCCGCACATTAAAAGAACGCTGGCTGTACACTCTTGATATCAGCTCCATTACCTCCCTTGCACAGTTCAATACCATGCTTAAGGATTACATGCGTTCCTACAATACCACCTTTCACAGGGGGATTGACTCCACTCCTCTGGAACGTTACCAGAATTCAAAGGATCATCCCCGTAAACCGCAGTCGTCGCAGTGGCTGGAGGACTGTTTCTATAACCGTATCACACGCAAGGTTCGCAAGGACTCTACCATTACCATCGACAAGGTCTGCTATGATGTGCCCATGCAGTTCATCTCTGCCAAAGTAGATATCCGATTTCTCCCGGATGACATGGTCTCTGCTTTCATTCTGTTTGAAAATCAGAAGTTCCCCATCCGCCGGACCAACCGCAATGAGAACTGCCATACAAAGCGCAGCAACCCGGCCATCGATTATTCAAAGATTGGAGGAAACACCTGATGTATAACTCTTTTTATGGTCTTTCCTTTAATCCTTTTGACAAACAGCAGTTAAAGGAGAAGGATCACTTTGTATCCAATGACTTTCGGGAAATGACAAACCGCCTGAACTATCTCAAGGATATCCGGGGGATTGGTGTGTTTACCGCCAGACCCGGTATGGGAAAGTCTTATGCCCTGCGATGCTTTGCTGCAGGTTTGAATCCCAGCCTGTTCCACATGGAATACCTGTGCCTGTCCACCATCAGCGTGGCAGACTTTTACAAACAGCTCTGTTCCATCCTCGGCGTTTCTGATAAAGGCGGCAAAACCGGCATGTTCAAGGCCATTCAGGAGCAGATCACCTATCTCTACAAAGAGAAACGACAGCCCCTGCTTCTTGCCATTGATGAAGCCCAGTATCTGAGTACCGGAATCCTGAATGATATCAAGATGCTCATGAACTACGGCTATGATTCTGTGAACTACTTTACACTGATTCTGTGTGGGGAATCCCATCTCAACGACACGCTCCGCAAGCCGGTGCATGAAGCACTCCGTCAGCGGATTACTGTCCATTATAACTATGCCGGGCTTTCTGATGATGAGGTTTCAAAGTACATCCTGCACAAGCTTCAGCTGGCTGGTGCCTCATCCACCATCATTGATCCGGCGGCGCTTGCAGCTGCGCACAGCTTTACACAGGGCAAT
>JBGVLR010000081.1:0-9698 GCA_045124375.1 Acetatifactor sp. | reverse complement strand
TACCCATGCCTTTGACTTCCCAGAAGAGCAAGCCACGATAATTATGAAAGACGGAAGTGAGATTATTCTGACCGGTATGAACGGTGCGCCGTATTGCTCCGTAAGCATGAGTCAGTTGAAGGCAGAATTCTCGATTGATCTTTCTAAGGTGGATCACATTTTGTTACCCGATGGTACTGAACTTTCGATGCCATAAATATTTTCTTAAGCCCTGTTTCTATTTCTGGAAACAGGGCTATATTTTAAGATTATTTTATATTATCAGAAGTCAGTTGACAGAAAAGGTCTAATGCGTTAGAATAAATATGTACTAATCCATTAGACCAAGGAGGTATGTACATGACACCGAAGATATTTGAAAGTGAGTACCGCTTTTGCCTGATCCTTTGGGAGCATGAACCAATCAAAAGTACAGACTTGATGAAGCTTTGCAAGGAAAAGCTGGAGTGGTCCAAAACAACCACCTATACCGTCATAAAGCGGCTTTCTGAGCGTGGTGTGATTAAGAGTGAAAATGCCATTGTGACTTCCGTCGTTTCTAAGGAAGAAGCCCAACAGAGTGAACTGGAAGAGCTGATGGACAAGAAATTCGAAGGATCTCTGCCTGCCTTTATTGCTGCCTTCGGCAAACGGCAGGCGCTGAGCGATGCTGAGATTGAGGAGATCCGCAAAATCATCGAACGATAGGGGAGGTACCCTATGGAAGCTATTTTTCTGAAACTCGTCAATATGAGTATCACAGCAAGCTGGCTGGTTTTGGCCATCATTGCTGTCAGACTCATTTTTAAGAAAGCACCTAAGTGGATTCTTTGCCTGCTCTGGGCCCTGGTCGCGGTTAGACTGATTTGCCCATTCTCTATTGAGAGCGCCATGAGTCTGATTCCCAGTGCAGAGCCTTTGCCGCAGGAGATTATCTATACAGCAGAGCCGCAGATTCATAGTGGTGTTACTGTGATTGACAATGCAGTGAATCCAGTGCTCGAATCCAGTATGACACCCGCTGAGTTGACTAGCGCCAATCCTACTCAGATCTGGTCCTTCATTCTGTCACAGGTTTGGATTCTGGGAATGGTTCTGATGTTTGCCTATACGCTGGTCAGCTATTTGCTGCTGAAACGAAAGGTTGCAACAGCGATCCCTCTGGTAAAAGGAATCAAGCAGAGCGAATATGTAGATTCACCATTTGTCCTGGGTATTATCCGCCCAATAATCTACCTGCCTTTTGGTATGGAAGAAGGGGATATGTCCTATGTGATTGCCCATGAGAAGGCCCACATCTGCCGCAGAGATCACTGGTGGAAACCCTTTGGATTCCTGATGCTGAGTGTCTATTGGTTCAATCCGGTACTCTGGGTGGCCTACATCCTACTGTGCCGCGACATTGAAGCTGCCTGTGATGAGAAGGTCATCAAGGATATGGAAAAGGATGAACGCAGAGCATATTCCACTGCGCTTCTAAATTGCAGCATCCACAGACGCAGAATCGCAGCCTGTCCCTTGGCATTCGGTGAAACTGGCGTTAAGTCCAGAGTAAAGTCTGTTATGAACTATAAGAAGCCTGCTTTCTGGGTCATTCTGATTGCCTTGATTGTCAGTGTCATTGTAGCAGTTTGCTTTCTGACGAATCCAAAAACCGAGGAAGATGATACCTCCGGCTATGATCTGATTGAAATGGTAACGTCCCAGAATGGATACTCCATTCTTTCCCAAGAACGTACAAAAATCAATCTGGTGATTGAGAAGAGCAAGCTGCCGGAGGACTGCTATACCCTAAAGGGTCATACTTTCGAGGTTATGGAAGTCAATCCCTATCAGACCTTTGCGGACAATAAGCTGTATCTGAAGCATGTAGGAATTGATGAAGATCGTTCAGAGTATCTGCGTTTTACCTTTGCTTTCCAGACAAATACCCTGGAAAAGGAAAATCTCCTGCTGCCGTATGATGTGGATATTGCAGGAAACGGTTTTGTCTGTAACGTTGAGGTCAATCAGGAGGAAGTCTGGGACAATCAGAAGACCTACAAAAATGCGGCTTATTTTGACCCGGAAACCAATGGCGAAGGCTTCTGCGTTCTGGTGAAAAAGGAAGTCTGCGAAGCTGCAGGACACCACATTGCTTTCATGCTCAATGACATGAACCGGCTTACCTATGAAACAAGAGAAGCGGCCAGTCCCGTGACTATCTCTCTGGAAAATGTCCGTCCTACCGGTGCTACAATCCTGTTCCACCAGAATAAGGATCTGATCGACGGTAAGCTCCTATGTGACCACAGCTATTTTGTACAGAAAAAAGAGAATGGCGATTGGATTGACCTGTTTTCTGTACTTGGTCCCGAAGAGCAGACCTATGATATTGCGCTGCTGCATCATAACGGTGTGGACTGGAAGCAGCAGTATGGCATTCTGCCGGTGGGTAGCTACCGCCTGGGAAAGGTAATTCCTATCACTTCCGGGGAAAATCCGGAATATGAAACCGTCTATGCGGAATTCTCTATCGACAATGTCTATACCTGGTTTGATGACTACTCCGGTAATGTCGATGAACGTAGCCCCAAAGATACCATGGTGGACCTGTTTGGCATGGAGGGTGCATCTCTATCTTATCGTACTATTGACAACGCGATCCACTTGATTACGGCTGACGGAAGTACGCCAATTATTTCTGCAGATGTAAACATCAGAAGCATATTCCTCACAGATCTTTCTGGAGATGGCATTTCCGAGGTCTGCGCAAATGTCCATACAACAGATGGTATCCGTGTACAGATTTATGATACAGTCCGGCAGAAACTCCATGAATTACAGAATCCGGAAAATATACACTATACGCTTCTCAAGAAAGCAGACCGCATCTGCGTGATTCTCAAAGATGCAGTTGGTATCACTGTAGACTATGGACAGCTTTCTCTCGATGCGGAAAAAGGCCTGGAAATCCGGGAACTGGATCCGGAGGTTCAGGCTCTGACGAAACATGTGATCTGTGTGGACGTGGACAACAGAAAACATGCCTGCGTATCCTTACCGGATCAGCTTTCAACAATTCTGAATCTACTTCGGAATCTGGAACAAACAGTCCAGCCTGCATCCCCGGAAAGAATGGCAGTCGCCCAGGCGAATTCCTTTAATCATGTCTATTTTACGGTCAATTACGAACTGGGCGAGAAAATGGTAGGATTCACAGAAGATTTTGATCTTGTTTGGGAATATGGCAGCAAAGATGGCTACACGGTTTCCGATCCGGAGGCGCTGCAGGAGTTTGCGGAGTTCGTTACAGACGGTGTTCGGGGAAAGAAAACCTCCGGTGAGCCATTTGCAACCGTGGATACTCCCTGGGACTGGGCAGCGAACCTGAACGGCAATGCAGTATCCACCGCCGAAGTTTATGCCTGTTTGGATGTGTCCTCCTATGGAAGCGTTTACAGTGTTTCCTCTAACAGCGGCACGATGCCGACTGATGCTCTGCAGAAGTTTATCAATGTTATGAATCAGATGCCAAAAGAGTCATTTATGGACAGCGGCAAAACAAGCAGTGACTATCATCGCTTTCTCCGTGAGCAGATAGAAGGTACCTGTTCCGTCTCTGTCATTGATGGTGTGAATCAATTGGCTACAGGAATCCGTCTGCATAAAGGCTATGTGGAAATGATTCTGACAGAGGATCTAGATAAGGCTCAGGACCGTACTGCCGGATATCTGAGCAGTCCTGCAACAATCTGGACGATTCAGAATTCTGAACTTCGTACATTCCTGGATAGCTTTCAGAAGAATCCTCCTGTTATCAACTATTCTGTAGGTGCAGAGTATGAGTGGCAGGATCCCGTGGAATTTACGAAAGACGGCTTTACGCTGAAGCTTCAGCTGATTGAAGACTGGGATGTCGAACAAGTTACAGATGACTCCAATTATGGTATCCGCTGCCGCCCCAATGGAGTGACAGAGGGTTGGATCTATTTCAGCTTCTGGACTAATGGCTTCAGTGTAGAGGAGGAAGACCGCTATTATACAGAAGGTCAAACCAGAGGCTTCCCATCCAAGACCAGCTATCCATCCAGTGTGAATTCTCCCGAGGGTTTCAATACCCGTGATGCTGTTTGGGCTTATCAGGCAGTATATACGGATATTGGCGACTATGTGATTATCAACGAAGGTGCAGACAGCTGGTTCCTCGAATACAAGGATCAGATTTCTGACATAATAACCTATATGGATTTCTCCGTTCAGTAATATACTTATCGGCCCGGCTTCTCACATATTGAGGAGCCGGGCTTTTGTCATATCCTTAAGTTTCGATTAACATTAGCCAAATCACTTGACTTTACTGTCTACTGATAGTAGAATAAACTTGACTACTAACAGTAGACAAAGGAGGTAAGTCCTATGGCTGAATATAAGCTTGGTGAGATTGAGACTATCTTTGCAGATATTATCTGGGATAACGAGCCGCTTTCGTCCCGCCGTCTTGCAGAACTGGCTCTTGAGCGCCTGGACTGGAAGCGCACCACCACATACACCATTCTGAAGCGGCTCTGTGATCGTGAGTTGTTCCAGAATGAAGGAGGCACGGTAACGTCTTTGGTGAGCCGGGAGGAATTCTACGCCCGGCAGAGCGAGATGTTCGTGGAGGAAACCTTTCACGGTTCTCTGCCTGCATTCTTAGCCGCATTTGGCAGCAGAAAGAAGCTGTCTGATTCCGAGATTGATGAACTGCAGAAGGTCATTGATTCCATGAGGAGGTGAAGGCAGTGGCAGCTATCTTTTCTCAGATTCTGAATATGAGCATGACGGGCAGCGTGGTCATCCTGCTGGTCATGCTGACCAGACTCATTTTAAAGAGATCTCCTAAGCTCTTTTCTTACGCCCTCTGGTCCGTGGTTTTGTTCCGCCTTCTGTGCCCGGTAGCTTTTACAGCACCGGTATCCGTACTGGATGTAGTAGAACCGGAGCAGAAGGAGACATCGAATAATACCAGTATCGTGACCTATATTCCTGCCACTGTCAATACACAGGCAGATTTCATTATGGTGCAGCCAGATGAACAGCAAGTACAGGCGGAATCCATCACAGAACCTGAAGAACAGATTCAAATGACTCCTATGCACGCTGTTGCATTGGTCTGGTCTGCCGGTATGGCTGGAATGATGCTTTACAGCGTTGTTCAGTACCTAGGTTTACGGAGAAGACTGGTGGGTTCTGTACAACTGAAAGGGAATATCTACCTGGCTGATCATATCGACACTGCCTTTGTGGTTGGCCTGGTACAGCCCAGAATCTATCTACCTTCCGTTGTTCCCCATAAGGAACGGTACTTTATTCTCGCACATGAGCAGCACCATATCCGCCGAGGCGATCATATCATTAAGCTACTGGCCTATCTAGCACTGTGTATCCATTGGTTCAATCCTCTGGTATGGCTTGCCTTTATTCTGGCAGGCAAGGATATGGAGATGAGCTGTGATGAAGCAGTTATCAAAAGACTGGGACCAGATATTCGGGTAGATTATTCCGCATCCCTGTTGCGACTGGCAACCCACAGGAAGATCCTATCTGGTATGCCTCTGGCCTTCGGTGAGGGCGATACCAAAGGCCGTGTCTTGAACATGGCCCAATGGAAGAAACCCACCAAATGGGTCATGGCGATTTGTGTAATTCTGTGTTTATGCATTGTAGTAGTCTGCGCTTTTAATCCGGAAGAAGAAATACCCATTGAGGAACTGACCAGGCGTACTTCTGAAGGACCGGTTGACACGGCTATTGGAGACCTGTGCTTTATTTATCCTGGTGGTCTTACCAGCGAACAGCGCGACGTTGATAACTGGAGCGACGAGGATACATCACGCAGTCGTCGTGATCTTCCAACCAGAAGACCGTACAGCCATTTCTTTATCGACAACGGTGTAGATTTCGGCGGTATTGTAGATTTTATCGTACCTGAAGACCGTGAGATCCGATTGGAGGATATGAATCTGCCTACAGAGTGGGTAGGTCTTGATTATATTGTTGGTAGTTCTTCTTATCCTTATGCTGAAACGGAATATACGCTGATTAAGGATGGGAAAGATTACATTCAAATGTATCAGTATACCTATTCCGGAAGAGGATACTTCCTGTGGTTCTACACCGAACAGGGGAATCCTGCCCACAAGGAAGCCATACTGAACTCTGTTGAATTAGGTTCCTTTAGTACCACTGCTACAAAATTGAAACGAGACGAAATTGTTTCTCTGGGGCAGTTTAATCTGACAATTCCGAAAGGCTATGGATATTATCGGAATGAAGCAAAGTTACTGGAGATCACAAAGAGGGACTTCTATGGTAATCAAAATGTGATTGCCTGCGTAACTGCCAGACCTAATCCGAATCAATCCATGGATAATGAGGCTGACTTAATTCGTTGGATAGAGTCTGTTGGAA
This sequence comes from Acetatifactor sp., assembly GCA_045124375.1. Taxonomy (GTDB): domain Bacteria; phylum Bacillota; class Clostridia; order Lachnospirales; family Lachnospiraceae; genus Acetatifactor. Next base: position 3,287 of record JBGVLR010000081.1, on the reverse strand, counting down.
TCAATATAAGTGGGGCAGGCATATCCAGTGAGATTGATGATAAAGCGGTGTATGGTGACGTATCTCTTACAATCCACAATTTGAGCGGCATACCCCCCATGGACGAAGAGCATTACCTTTATATTGCTGGCGACATTGTATATGATCTTTGGCTTGATCCTTCAGATATTGATTTGAGTACCAAGATAACAATTCTGGAGAGTATTTGGATCAATAAGTCTATGTTGATTCCGAATGTCGAATTACAACAGCCTACATCCACCGTTGTAACCAGTGCAGCAAAAATTCCAGCATCTGATTTGGAACTTGCAGAGCTTCCCGAAGGGCTTTCCAGAATATTTAATGAAACCGGCGGGATTTTCTTTGTGCGAAATAACACAATTGTAGGTGGTGTTGACGCATATCCTTTACCCAAGGAAATATATGATCCCAATGATCAGTATTTTTCTTGGTTAGAAAAGTCTGGTATATCCGATTTTGGCGACAGCAGCCTGTGCTATATGGGCGGCATGACTTTTACCGGAACCGGCAGTTGGGGAGCTCAGTTTGCCAGCGATGTTCGGGATGGTGTTGAGCCGGAAGTAGAACGTTACCATTCTTTCAACGTCAGTGGGGATGTGGTCTATGATATCTGGTATGATATGAAGCAGTTGACACATGAGCAGTGGTTTGACCTTCAGGCTGCCGTGATCCTCCCTGAAGGAAATAGCTATATGGCGACAGAACCGTCAAGCAACGAAGACATTGCTTTTGAGAAGATACTGGCTGTTATGGATGCAGTCAGCGAAGGAAGCGGCCATATTGTCAGTATCCAGAAAAATGATGGTAATGAAGGCCCCAGTGGTTACGAAAAGACATTCCTATTTCATGAAGGAAATTTCCTCTTTACCAATCGTGTTCTGACGGAAGGGGAAAACATCACCGAAACAGGAGCTTATTACAACCGCTATGCACTGCTGATTGCAGAGGATGAATGGTACACCAATGAAGGGCATCAGGGAGTATCGGGAGATATTGTGTGGGGCACTGACGGCGAACCCGCTGATCCTGAAAGCCCCTGGCTTGGGAATCGGGTCTGGAACCGATCCTTTGCAACCTACATAGATACCATAACGGATGAAGACGAGACCTGCTATATGTTCCGGTATGACAAACCCTACGCAGACGAACCTTCGTATGATCCACACTATTTCGTCAACTTCTACTTTGACCACAGCGGAAATTTCATAAAGGTTGACATTCAGGTGAATTTATTCAAGGAGAATGGTTTTACCGTTACGGAATCCATTGTTTCCTTGGATCCTTATATTGTTGCAACTGAGATTGATCAGGAATACTTCTTAGCATCCGGAAAGCATCTTTTCGTACCTGCACCTAGCTTGAATTCCAGCGACACAGCACTTCAAAGATGTAAATCAGAATTGGAGCACATACAGTCCTGCAGTCAGGCTTTGGTTTGTAAGAGAGACGACGGTAGAGACAATGGTATTATAGAGTATTGGAAACATGAAAATGACTGGATGACCATACAGCGCCATTCCGGTGATAACATGATAGCGTACCTCTGCAAAGACGGAAGTTATTATGATAACGGAGAAATGCACGGTGATAAGATCGGCGCCAGGGATGATGATGGCAATGTTCTATGGAAAGCAGGAACGAAGCCCCAATCCTTCCACATTCCTTGGCTGTCCAGGTATCAGTGGAATGACAAAAACGTTCATTACCTTAGTACTGAGCAGGGCAATGGTGAGATTTCCATCCATTTGCGAATCACCGAACCTTTTCCTGGGTTTGAATGGGGTAATCCCGACTATTCTGTAACCATGGTATTTGACGAAAGTCATCTTTTCCTCCGGGCAGAATTAAGTGTCAACCAGGGACATGTCAGCGAATCTGGATTCACAGAAGTGGAAACCATTTCTTCTCTTTGGAGTGTGGATGTAGCGGAAAGAATCGATCAGGAATATCAAAGAGCAATCGGATAACATCCAAAAGATTTAGGCGCAGCTTCCAACAGGAGGCTGCGCCTGAAATGTTTTAACTGTTATCCGATTGAGTTCCTATATTCTTTCTGAATCTCAGCATTGATTTCCTCGGCATCCAGAGAAGCAATGGACTCTGTAATGTTAATCTCATTATCCCTAAAGAGATTCACCTGCAACTGCGCATTCACAAAGTTGCCATCAGGATCGAAATTGAAGAACAGGAAGTAATGAGGATCATAGTCATTGGAGTCAATATACTGCTCATCCACACGGAGCATGACGCATTCGCCGTCTTCATCAGTAAGAGTATCCATATAGGCAACGATGTTTTCGTCCCAGGTAAACTCTGCGAGCCAGGGAATACGTTCATTCTCCATTTCCGCGATCTCCACCCATTCTGCACCCGTAAAGCCGTAGTACTTACCGTTTACGCAGAGCCTGGAGCTTGTAGTGGAGTATTTCACTTCGCCAGTAAAATCTGCACCGGCAGCCAGAACATTGGTAATACTCAGCCAGTCAGCATCACTTCTGAAGTACGTTCTCTCACAACTCACAGCATTTTCGTTTCTGCCATTGGTCTGACGAGTAATAACTTTATAACTGCCCTTCTGAACAGCTTCCAGGACAGCACGGCACTTTGCAAAGGCTTCTTGTTCTCCCGGTTCCGTTACAACCACTGGATCCGCATTGATAGCTACAGTCTTCAGGAACCGCTCTGCAAGGCCATCGGAAATCTGATTCTCATCATACCATACATCATAGATGATATCGCCATCGATAAAGAATGTATGCTGCTCACAGAGCCCAGCAGGATTGCCGTCCCAGAAGATCTCATATTCAGAATCTCCGTAAGCCGAGCTACCGGACATATAGCCAATGGGAGCACCGGTCTCCTCCTCCTTCATTTCCACGATATCAGAAGGTTGGAAATCGGGATAAATCCAATGTCTGATACCGCCAACAGCAACAGAATCTTTGGTCAACACAACAACATCCTGAGTCTGTGTTGCAGCAAAGCCGGAAGGAAGCAGCATCTTCAGAGTTCCGTACTGCACCAACTCCGTATCTGTGATGATAACAGAGCCATCCACAGCAGGCTGAAAATCACTGGTATCAACCACAGTATTCCCATCTATAGTTGAAACATAGTCCATGTGAATCCAGCCCTGGTCAGTCTTACCCCAATCGTCCTGGGTCTCCAGAATCGTAACAATCGTTCCATTTGGATACGCTCCAACAATAGCACTGGACTTATCGGGTTTCTCTCGGATATTCAGCTCTTTAAATTCGTTTTCAATT
>JBGVLR010000080.1:0-8344 GCA_045124375.1 Acetatifactor sp. | reverse complement strand
CCGCCGTTTCTTTTATTGTACCATAAAACGGCAATAATAGCCAGAACTATTTGGCTAAATATCAACATGTCATTACACTAGTCTCCCAAGCCCACGTCACCCCCCGTTTCCACATCGCCTCCGCCGCCACCAGCACCGAAGAGATCTGGAACGGCATCGGCAATCCCGTGTACCCTCCGGCCCGGGACATCCTTGCCCGTCACGGCATCAGTTGCGCCGGCAAACGTGCCGTGCAGGTCAAGAAATCCGATTACGATGAATACGACTACCTGATCTGCATGGACACCAACAACATACGCAACTTGCGGCGCATCATAGGCGAAGATAAAGAAGGCAAAGTAAGCCTCTTGCTGGATCATGCCGGCAGACCGGGGCAGTCCATAGCAGATCCCTGGTACACAGGTGACTTTCAGAAAACCTATGAGGATATAGAAGAAGGCTGCCGCGGTCTGCTGAAAGAACTTTTATAATCCCCCGAAATACAAAAGGCTGCCGCATTTCACGGAAGGATACCCGGGAGGGGGCCCTTCTGTGAAGTGCGGCAGCCTAAAGCTATAAAGCTATCATCCATGATGCTTCGTCAATCCAAACGCCTTTGACACTTCCATCAATATCACAGGTACAAAAGCCAATCCCAGTCCAATCAGATACAGCTTTCCGGATAAAGTAATCAATCCAAATGCAGTAGCTAACGGTGTAAATAACACCAATGATACTAATACGACAGATACCAGTGCTGCCAAGTTGAGCTTGTGATTGGTGAACACGCCGATCTTGAAAAGGGAGTGTTCAGAGCGCATGTTGTAAGCCTGGATGACCTGGGAAAGTGCCAGGACCATGAAAGCAAGGGTCTGCCCGCCGGCTAACTGTCCTGTGGCATTTTCACCGATACGGAAAGCGGCCAGAGATAAAATGCCGAACATGAAGCCCTGAAGAACGATTCTGACACCGAAGCCATGAGCAAAGAGGCTTTCGTCCTTAGGTTTGGGCTTGTGGTCCATGACGTCAGGTTCTACGGCTTCCATGCCCAGTGCAATAGCAGGGAGGCTGTCTGTCACCAGGTTGATCCACAGAAGCTGCATGGACAGGAGCGGTGACTTGTGCCAGAGGATCATAGCTGTGAATACGGTTATGACTTCTCCGATGTTGGTACCCAGGAGGAAACCAACTACTTTCTTGATATTGGCATAGATACCGCGGCCTTCTCTGACAGCATCTACGATTGTGGCAAAGTTGTCATCGGTGAGGGTGATATCTGCGGCACCTTTGGCTACATCGGTACCGGTGATACCCATGGCACAGCCGATATCGGCGGCCTTCAGGGCAGGCGCATCGTTTACACCGTCACCGGTCATGGACACCACATGGCCCTTGCGCTGCCATGCTTTGACGATGCGGATCTTATTTTCGGGAGATACACGGGCATATACAGAAATATTTCCTACCTGCGCATCCAGTTCGGAATCTGTCAGCATGTCCAGCTGAGCACCGGTGATAGCCTGATCATCCGGTTCCATAATACCTAATTCCTTGGCAATGGCAGAAGCGGTAGTGACATGGTCGCCGGTGATCATGACTGGCTTGATGCCTGCCTGACGACAGACGGCTACTGCAGCCTTGGCTTCCGGGCGGGGCGGGTCGATCATACCTACCATACCCAGGAAAGTGAGATCTTTCTCCAATTCTTCGGGAGTAGGATTTTCAGGTACTTTGTCAAGCTCCTTATAAGCTACTGCCAGTACACGCAAAGCATCTGCACTCATTTCCTCGTTGACTGTTTTGGCAGCTGCCAGATCACCGTGAATACAGCGGGAAGCCATGATATCGAAAGCTCCTTTTACAATGGCGATCAGCTTACCATCGATTTCATGAACCGTGGTCATCAGCTTGCGGTCGGAATCAAAAGGAATTTCAGCCAGACGGGGATATTGTCTGTTCAGCTCCTCTTTTGGCAGGCCGTTTTTATGTGCGGCCAGAACGATGGCTGTCTCAGTAGGGTCCCCGATATGCTGCTCTTCTGTGCCGTGAAAAACAACGGAGCCATCGCAGCAGAGTGTGGCATACTTAAGAAGCTTCTTGATTTCCGGGGAATTCTCGCCGGATATGTTTTCCCTTGTGCCGGATTCACCCACATAGGCTTTTACAAGCGTCATGCGGTTCTGCGTTAAAGTACCGGTCTTGTCGGAACAGATGACGGAAGCACTTCCCAGGGTCTCAACGGCCGGCAGACTGCGGATAATGGCGTTTTTGGCTACCATTTGCTGTACACCGATGGAAAGAACAATGGTGACGATGGCCGGCAGTCCTTCCGGAATAGCAGATACCGCCAGAGATACTGCAGTCATGAAAATCTCAAGGGCGGGAATCCCGTTGCTCAGCCCTACAACGAAAATAATGGCGCAGGCAGCCAGTGCCAGGATACCCAAATATTTTCCAAGCTGAGCCAGCTTTTGCTGGAGAGGCGTCTGTGTTTCTGCTTCGCTGTCCAGCAGATTGGCGATTGTACCCATTTCGGTATTCATACCGGTACCGGTGACGATTGCCAGAGCGGTTCCGTAGGTTATACTGCAGCCGGAAAATACCATGTTGCTCCGGTCGCCCAGAGGTGCAGCTGCATCTATGATCAGAGAAGCATCCTTTTCGGAAGGAACAGATTCGCCGGTCAGGGCGGATTCTTCACATTTTAAGCTGACGCTGCGAATCAGACGGGCATCGGCAGGAATGAAATCACCTGCCTCCAGACGGATGATATCGCCGGGGACCAGACCGCTGGCATCAATAATGGCCTCGTTGCCGTTACGAAGCACTCTGGCATGAGGGGCTGAGAGATTTTTAAGCGCATCCAGAGCTTTCTCTGCTTTGCTTTCCTGCATGACACCCATGACGGCATTGATGATGACGATCAGCAGGATCAGTACGGGTTCGAAAAATTCCTTTGGATTCTGTTCCATGCAGGCGATCACGAAAGAAACGGCGGCAGCAGCCAGCAGAATCAGAATCATTACATCCTTGAACTGATCCAGGAAACGCTGCAGGTTGGTCTTTTTCTTTTTCTCTTTTAATTTGTTTTCACCGTAGGCAGCAAGAGATGTTGTTACCTGCTCATCGCTTAAGCCTGAGGTGATGTTTGAAGAAAGTTCTTTTACCACATTATCAATGGATTCATTGTGAAATATCAAAATAGCATCCTCCTTACCTGAGTTTATATTTATATTATACATATTTTGGAAAAAACTTACATAACACAAGTCTTAAATTTTCATAAAACTTTTTCTGCCAGTGCGTGCTGAACATTAACGTTTTGCAATAGTACCTTGCTTTTTCAATGCCGCTGTGATATTATTTTAACGATGGGATAATGCAGTTATCGTGCATTCCACCGATGAGATTTGATTACAAAATATAGAAGAATGCCGCAGGGCGGAAAGGACTCGAAGAAAATGAACAAGAGTTTTGATGAAATCGTTTCAAAAGTCAAAGAATGTGGTAAGAAGACCGTAGCAGTAGCTGCTGCACAGGATGAAGCAGTGCTGGAGGCTGTAAAAGAAGCAAAGAAGCAGGGCATCGCAGATGCTGTTTTAGTAGGTGATGAGAGCAAGATCCGTGAGATCGCAGCTTCTATCGATATGGATTTAAGTGATTTTGAAATCATTGATGAGTCGGATATGGTACAGGCTTCCTTGAAGGCAGTAAAGCTTGCACATGACGGTAAAGTAGACATGTACATGAAAGGTATCATTGATACCAAGAATTTCTTAAAGAGCGTTCTGGACAAAGAAGTTGGTTTAAGAACCGGCGGACCTCTTTCTCATGTATGCGTATTTGATATTCCCGGCATTGACAGACTGATGTTCTTAACTGACGTTGCATTTATGACTTATCCTACTCTGGAGGACAAGGCAAACATCATCAAGAACACCGTTCCTGTATGTAAAGCATGTGGTATCGATGTTCCCAAGGTTGCACCTCTTGCAGCAGTAGAAGTTGTAAATCCCAAGATGCCTGCTACTGTAGAAGCAGCTGAGCTGGCTAAGATGTGTGAAGAAGGCCAGATTACCGATTGTATCGTAGACGGACCTCTGTCTCTCGACCTGGCTATCGATCCCGAAGCTGCTAAGCATAAGGGAGCTACTGACCGTAAGATTCAGGGTGATGCAGATGTACTGCTTTTCCCGGATATTCATGCTGGTAATATGGTATACAAAGCAATCGTACATATGGTTCCCGGCGTAAAGAACGGATGTATTCTGACCGGTACCAAGGTGCCTGTAATCCTGACCAGCCGTTCCGATACTTTCGAGACCAAGGTAAACTCCATCGCTCTGGCAGCAGTTGTAGCTGAAGAACTGAAGAAGAACCAGTAAGATAAGACGTAACTATCAGCAGGTAGCTGAAAAATAAATGCTGTTTTAGCAAGAAGGAGAAAAATATGGCAATCAAAAGCTTAATTATCAATCCCGGTTCCACCTCCACCAAGATCGGTGTATTTGAGGATGAGACACTGTTATTTGAAGAGACCCTGAGACATTCCACAGAGGAGATCAGCCAGTATGCTTCTATCGTAGATCAGAAGGATTTCCGTAAGAAAATCATCACTGACCTGCTGGAGTCTAAGGACTTTGATCTGAAGAGCCTGGATGTAGTAGTAGGACGCGGCGGTATGTTAAAGCCCATTCCCGGCGGTACTTACGCTGTAACTGATGAACTGTTGGCGGATTTAAAGGTAGGCGTATCCGGACAGCATGCTTCCAACCTGGGTGGTATTCTGGCTCGTGAGATCGGTGATTCCATCGGCGTACCTTCCTTTATCGTTGACCCTGTAGTTGTTGATGAACTGATGCCTATCGCAAGATATTCAGGAGTACCTGAGCTCCCTCGTATCAGTATTTTCCACGCACTGAACCAGAAAGCAGTTGCTAAGAGATATGCTGCAGAGATCGGCAAGCCTTACGAGTCTTTACGTCTGATCGTTGTACATATGGGCGGCGGTGTATCTGTCGGTGCTCATGAAAATGGCCGTGTTATCGATGTATTCAATGCTCTGGATGGTGACGGTGCATTCTCTCCTGAGCGTGCAGGCGGCGTACCCAGCGGTGCTCTGATCAAGATGTGCTTCTCCGGAAAATATTCTGAGAAAGAAGTATACAGCAAGATCGTAGGTAAGGGCGGCTTCAATGCATACCTTGGAACCAACGATATGCGTGAAGTAACCAAGATGGCTAACAGCGGTGATGAGAAGGCTGCAGAGGCTAAGCAGGCATTCCTGCTTCAGGTATCTAAGGATATCGGCTCCATGGCTTGTGTTCTGAATGGTAAGGTAGACCAGATCATCGTTACCGGTGGTATCGCTTACGGCGCAGATGTAGTAGCTGCTCTGAAAGAAAGAGCTGAATGGATTGCGCCTTTCACCGTATATCCCGGAGAAGATGAATTGCTTGCTCTGGCACAGGGAGCACTGCGTGTGCTGAATGGCCAGGAAAAGGCAATGGAGTACTAATAACCTTAAAAGAAATTGTTGATTTATGATAAGGGGTTTGTCTTTTGCAAAGGCAAGCTCCTTAATTTTTACGGATTCTTAAGGATTTCCTGAGAAAACCCGGTGTACAAATAGAAATGATTGTAATAAAATAGGAATAACAGTTAATGATTTAACTGATAGAAGAAAAGTTTTGCCTGATAAAATAGAAAGCGGATTGCGAATATCTGCTTCGAAGCATAGTAAGAAGAGGCACTGGAAAGGGTGTAAGTGTGAAAGGAAAGAAAAGCGTGTGGCAGAGTATGTCACCGATGAAGCTGATATTAGGTGGATATTGTTTGATTATATTATTGGGAACGCTGCTCTTGTCCCTTCCCTTTGCTACGAAAGGCCCGGGCAGCACGCCGGTCACGGACTGTTTCTTCACAGCCACTTCGGCTTCCTGTGTGACGGGACTGATTCGTTACGATACGGCGACACACTGGACAACCTTTGGGCAGTTGGTCATACTTTCCATGATACAGATCGGTGGTGTGGGATTTATGACCATAGCTATTGTGATCATGGCCTTTACCAAGCGGAAGATTTCCTTAAGCCAGCGGTCCGTGATGCAGAATTCCATTTCGGCGCCGCAGATCGGCGGAATCGTCCGGATGTCCAAGTTTATTCTTCTGGGAACCCTTCTTGTGGAGGGAATTGGGGCATTGCTGTTGTCCTTTGATTTTATCCCCAGATTTGGATGGGGAAAAGGAATTTACTATTCCATCTTCCATGCGGTATCGGCGTTCTGCAATGCCGGTTTTGATCTGATGGGAAGTGAGACAGGCAAGTTTTCTTCCCTCACAGGCTTTTCTGGAAACTGGTATGTGAACATCATTATCATGCTGCTGATCATGATCGGCGGACTGGGATTTTTCGTATGGCATGATATAAAAAGTAAGAGATTCCGGTTTCGTAACCTGAATCTTCAGAGTAAAATGGTGCTGAGCATCAGCAGCGGGCTTGTGATCGTGGGCGCATTGGTATTTTTTCTGTTGGAATATAACGGCGTCATGTTCGCAGGCATGACCTTGAACGAGAAAATTTTGGCCAGCCTGTTTCAGTCTGTGACTGCCAGAACTGCCGGGTTTAATACCACCGATTTGTCCGTGATGACCGATTCCGGAAAGCTGGTGATGATCTGTCTCATGCTGATAGGTGGTTCCACGGGTTCTACGGCAGGCGGTATTAAGACGACTACCTTCTGGGTGCTGTGTGTCAGTATTTTTACTACCTTTAAGAGAAAGAAAAATATCGAGGCTTTCGGCAGAAGGATGGACGAGGAGATTACCAGGACGGCGTCCTGTGTATTTATGATATACCTTTTGCTGGTGATATCTTCTGCAGTGATCATTTCAGCGGTGGAAGGGCTTCCCATGATGACGGTATTGTTTGAGACGGGTTCGGCTATGGCCACGGTAGGACTTTCCTTCAGCGTAACACCTACACTGGGGATGTTCTCTAAATTGTTGGTGGCATTCTTGATGTTTTGCGGCAGAGTAGGTTCCATTACCATGCTGCTGGCATTTTCCTCAGATAAAAGAGTAGTATCATCCAGTTATCCACTGGAGAAGATTCAAATAGGATAAAAGATCCAGCGATTGGCGGAAAGAGAGGGCAATATGAAATCTATTTTAATCATTGGTCTGGGACGTTTCGGACGTCACATGGCGCAGAAATTTATTGAGAACGGTCATGAGGTCATGGCTATTGATGATAATGAGGAGAGAGCAGATGCAGCAGTGGGGAACATTCAGCAGATTCTCATCGGAGATGCCACCGATGAGCGGTTCATGGAGTCTTTGGGAATCCCCAGTTTTGACCTGGCGGTGATTGCTATCGGCGAGAATTTTCAGAGTGTGTTGGAGATCACGGTGCTTTTAAAAGATCTGGGATGTAAATATATTGTGGCAAGAGCCACCCGGGATGTGCATAAGAAGCTGCTGCTTCGTAACGGTGCCGATTATGTGGTGTATGCGGAGCGGGAGATTGCAGAGCGTCTGGCGATCAAGTTTGGTGCCGATAATATTTTTGACTACATCGAGCTGACACCGGAGATCGGAATCTATGAGATTGCCATTCCCCAGAAGTGGATCGGCCGGAGCATCCTGGATCTTTCCATCCGGACAAAGTATCATATCAGCGTTCTGGCTACTAAAAAAGGGACCAAGATTTATCCCCTGCCACATCCCAATCATGTATTTGAAGCGGACGAGAGCCTGATGGTTATGGGAACATTAGAAGATGTGAATAATGTAAAATAGTATAACAGGACCGCGGGACAATGCTGAAAAATGCCGGTTGACAGGGGATAACTCCTGCCCACCGGCATTTTCATATATCATTTGCAGCACCATTTGCTGGCAACATTGTTTATCTGCAGCACAATCTGTTCACAGAGAACATCCTACAGATTAAATCCAAAATACTTCACTGCATTGTAATAAGAGATACCCTTAACGATCTCTTCCAGAATCTCCATATCAGCCGGGAATTCTCCGTTCTCTACCCAGTTACCGATCAGGTTGCACAGGATACGACGGAAGTACTCGTGTCTTGTATAGGACAGGAAGCTTCTTGAGTCAGTCAGCATTCCTACAAAACCGGACAGGTTGCCAAGGTTGGCAAGAGAAATCATCTGCTCCTCCATACCGGTCTTGTGATCATTGAACCACCATGCACTTCCCTGCTGAATCTTTCCCGCTGCCTCGGTGCCCGGAAAACATCCGAGAATCGTTCCGATTGCTTCATTATCATTGGGATTCAGAGAATACAGGATGGTCTTCGGAAGCTCATCCGTCTCAGCCAGCAGGTTCAGAAAATCTGCAG
>JBGVLR010000079.1:0-13762 GCA_045124375.1 Acetatifactor sp. | reverse complement strand
GAATTCGAGACACGATTTTTTCAGGATTATATCTTGGGAGGGTAATATCTTTCAGATATTGGAATCCTGCGAGGTGAGGAAAATCTTCTTGTGAGAAGGTGAGACTAATGGTATAGAGAGTATTCTTATAACCATAGGTAAATATGTAATTGTATTCTGTCAGTTCATTCCAAATGGAAGCTGCGTCATAGAATATATCAGTTGATGAACTGAGCATATTGATCCTCCCTTCGTAAAAATAGAGGACCCTGCAAGTGCAAGGCCCTCATTAATGCGTTTTCTTTCGATTCCAAAGAATCTATTCGGTTTGTGGTTATCGCATAACCCACGGGCTGGCTCCACAATAGGCTGCATACCGACACAGTCAATTGCTTCAACACCAACGATAGCTGATCAACGCCGCTATCCTCTAACTACATTATAACATAAAGCAGCTTTAAGTCAATAAGATTTAAGCTTTATATGGAACACAAATGCTTGTGTTCTTCTTTATTATATGCAGAACAAATAAGAAGTGAAATGAAAAAAATGTAAAAGGGGGGAGAAGTTGCCATCAAAATAGTGTACAATAATTCAATGGTTACCATAAGAAAATATGCCCCAGATGATTTGAGCGCCATCGAAAGAATCCACGATGAATAAACGCAGACTGAAAAATTCCTCATTGACAAATAAACAATTTCATGCTACAATGCGTTAAACCGTTGAAGAAGAGTGAGTAAGTTTTAGCTATTTCTTTCCAGAGAGTCGTGGCCGGTGTGAACACGATAAGAAAGCGAAACCGAATGGACTTCTGAGGGCGAACAGAAACGAAAGCCGTTGCTTTCTGAGTATGCGAGACGGAGCATGACTCTCCGTGAACAAAGGTCTGCATATGATGGTATGCGTAAAGAGGGCGTATTATAATGATACGTCAAGCCGGGTGGCACCGCAGGATTATGATGATCCTGTCCCAGCAATGATTGCAGGGACGGGGTCTTTTTGTTTTTATCAAATTGTTGGAGCAGGAGGTAGAAAGTCATGAAAAGAAAAGTTGTCATTATCGGTGCAGGTCATGTTGGCTCACACTGTGCAAGGGCATTGGCCGCCGGACGAATCTGTAACGAAATTGTCCTGGTGGATACAGACAAAGAGAAGGCAAGAGCCCAGGCACTGGATGTTGCTGATGCACTCAGCTTTCCTTCCGTTGATATTACGGTCAGGGACGGTGAACTGTGTGAGTGCTCTGATGCGGACATTACCGTAATCGCAATCGGTAAGCCCCGGGAAAAAGGCCAGACGCGGTTAGATCTGCTGGGAGATTCCATCCTTATGGCGAAGAAGCTGGCGGCAGACTTGAAGGAAGTCGGTGTGGGTGGAGTCGTCATTACGATCACCAATCCCGTTGATATCATTTCCGACTATATCAGGGAAGCTCTTGGAATGGACCGCTTCCGTGCCTTCGGAACAGGTACACTCCTTGATACGGCAAGGCTGATGAGGGTTCTTTCCCAACAGACGGGTATCAGCCGGAAATCCATTTCCGCGTTTGTTATGGGAGAACACGGCGATTCTTCTGTGGTACCTGCTTCGGCAATCAGGATCGGAGGACTTCCGGCCACGTCCTATACCGGCTTTGATCAGGAAGAGGCTACCGTTCAGACACATGAGATAGGCATGGACATCATTAACGGAAAAGGTTCTACCGAATTCGGAATCGGCCAGGCGCTGGCGTTTTTGGCAGAAGTTATTTTACAGGATGCGAAAGCCGTTTTACCGCTTTCCGTGCAGTTGAACGGAGAATATGGAATCAGCGGAATTAACTGCGGAGTCCCCTGCGTCGTAGGAAAGGGAGGAATTGAACGTATCGTGGAACTTCCCCTGACGGATGAAGAGAAAGAGCAGCTGAATCATTCGGCTTCTATTATAGAGAACCATACAAAACTTGCAAAAAAAATATAAAGGAGAGAAAGACAATGAAAAAATTTTTAAAGGTATTCACTGCAATTACAATGACCGCACTTATGTTGACCTCACTGGCAGGTTGTTCCTCTGAGAAAAACGACACGATCAAAGTCGCTATCGTGCAGCCCATGAGCCACACATCTTTGGATCAGATCCGCGAGACCATCGTATCCCAGCTGAATGAGAGCGGAGTGAATTTTGAAATCGTAACCGAAAATGCAAACGGCGATACTGCCGCTTTATCTGCACTCCTTGAGAAGGTTCGCACGGAAGGTGCCGATATCGTGGTGCCCATCGCCACCTCCACTGCCCAGAGTGCCAAGACTGTTTTTGACACTACCTCCACACCTATCGTTTTTGCAGCAGTTTCTGATCCCGAGGCAGCAGGACTTGTAGGAAGTGACTGCCAAAATATTACCGGTGTTTCCAACAATATCCCTTCCGCTGAGATCGTAAAGCTGATATCTGATTTCCAGCCGGATTATCAGAAGATCGGTTTCCTTTATACTTCCAGCGAAACGAACTCTGTATCTACCATTAATTCTGCAAAAGCATACTGCGAAGAAAATAATATTGCTTACGAGGAGTCTTCCATCTCCAATCTGTCAGAACTGCCGACTGCCGTAGAAGCATTGATCTCCAAAGGTGTAGATGCCCTTTATACCGGAAATGACAACACCATTGCATCAGCCATGTCCGCATATATTGATGCAGCCTATGCAAAAGGAATTCCTGTATATTGCGGGGCCGATTCCATGGTAGCAGATGGAGGATTTGCAACCATCGGTGTCAACTATGTTCAGCTTGGTAAGCAGGTGGCCGATATGGTTCTTAAGATCGCTGATGGAACCAAGCCATCCGAGCTTCCTTATGAAACGCTGTCTGAATATGCGAAATTCGTAAACCTCCAGGCCGCAGAAGCGATCGGAATGGAACTGACTGATGAGATGATTACGGAATATACGGTTCTTGTGGAAAAAGACGGAACAAGTCATTTTGGTGAATAGGAGGAGAGCAAAATGGACTATTTGGGTCTGCTGATTTCAGCGCTCAGCCAGGGAATGATCTATGCGCCCATGGCTCTTGGCGTCTTCATAGCATTCAGAATATTGAATTCTCCGGATCTGACGATTGACGGAAGCCTTGTTTTCGGAATGTGCGTTTGTGCCGTTGTGACGATCAGCGGCCATCCGTACCTAGCTGTCTTCTGTGGCCTTTTGGCAGGCGCAGTTTCCGGAATGGTAACGGGCCTTCTGCAGACGAAACTGAAGATTAATCCCATTCTTTCGGGTATCCTGACAATGACCGGTCTGTATACGATCAATTATATGATCCTGGGAGGACAATCCAACTTATATTTGCAAAGTGTTACTACCAACGAAAGCGGCAACACCGTACAGACAGCAAGTAATACCATGTACAAAGCATTCTACGGCTTTTTGAGCGGCATCTTTGGTGACACGCAGATAGATTCCAACGTTTCTGCATTACTGCTCAGCACGGTAATTGTAGCAGTTACGGCAATCCTGTTATGTGTTTTCTTCAAGACCAGAACCGGAATCGCAATCCGTGCCACAGGAGATAATGAAGAGATGGTTCGTTCTTCATCCATCAATGCGGATCTGTCCAGAATTCTGGGTATCATGTTGTCCAACGCCCTGGTAGCCTTTTCCGGTGCGCTTCTTTGCCAGCAGCAGAGATATGCGGACTTAAACTGCGGAAACGGAATGCTTGTTGTGGGCCTTGCTTCTGTCATCATCGGGCAGATCTTCTTTGGCAAGAAAAACGTTACCCTGGGAGTGTTCTCTGCAGCTGTGGGCTCCCTTGTCTACAGGATCATTCTGCAGGCTGCTTATCAGGCGGATATGCCAAGCTACGGTGTGAAACTGCTCTCCGCCGTTATCGTTGTGATCGCGTTGGTAGTTCCCCGGGCGAAAGCCAAAATTATGGAATACAGACTGAATCATAATTCTGAGGAGGTATGTCAATGAGCGGACTTTCTCTTATTTCGTTGAGTAAAAAATTTGAACGTGGCACGCCCAATGAAAAAGTAGCACTGGACCACGTTTCCCTGGAGGTAAATCAGGGAGATTTTATCACCATCCTGGGCTCAAACGGCGCGGGAAAATCAACGCTGTTTAATGCGATTCTCGGGAAATTTCCTCTTGATTCAGGGAAGATCATCCTTGATGGAGAAAATATTACAAAACAAAAGGATTATAAGCGGTCACTGAATATCGGCTGCCTCTATCAGAATCCCTTGAAGGGGACTGCCCCTAACATGACTATCGAGGAGAATCTTGCCCTTGCCTATACAAGAAAAGCAAAGCGCTCTTTCTTTGCAGTCAATAAAAAGGACAGTGAGCGCTTTCGGGAAATGCTTGCAACGCTGGGGCTGGGCCTTGAGGACAGAATGAAAACAAATATGGGACTTTTGTCCGGAGGCCAGAGGCAGGCAGCAGCGTTGCTGATGGCAACGATCGCGGAACCGAAGCTGTTGCTTTTAGACGAACATACAGCTGCACTGGACCCTGCCACTGCAGACAAGGTACTGGCGCTTACAAAGCAAATCGTGGAAACAAATCATTTGACATGCCTGATGATCACACATAATATGCAGTCAGCCCTTGACCTTGGCAATCGTACCATTATGATGGACCGCGGAAGAATCATACTTGATGTTGCCGGCAAAGAGCGTGAAAATTTGACGGTAGCAGACCTGCTGGAGCAGTTTAAGACGGCGGCCGGAAAAGGGCTGGACAATGACCGAATGATGCTGGCATAGCATGTTAGTGTTAATCATAGAGTAAAATCATCAAAGAAGTCTTTTTTCGCGGTCCACTCTTCTGACTGTTTTAAGAATAGAGCGGCCGCCTCGGGATTCTGTTCGGTAAGTTGGGGCAGAATCTCGGGGAGGGATGCCGATGTCACACAGCCGGAGTCCAGAAGAATATGAGCATAACGGATATCCCGAACGTATTCCTTAAGATAAATTTTCCATACAAGACTGTCAGACTTGTGAGTAAGCATTTCGTTTCGAAGAAAGCCTGCCAGAGCTTCCTGAGTGGACAGATCCAGATTGAAAGGTGCTGAAAGCCGCAGGAATGATAACATGATTTTATCTTTTCTGCGAGAAGCAATATAAGCAGGGCGCTGAGTTGCCTCCGCGTCTTCGTCATTGAACCATCCATAAAACACAGGCTGGAAGCCTCCATCGTCAGGGGCGGCGAGAAAGGCAAGCAAAGCCTGATCATAGGATGTCATCCATGCGGCATGGTGTTCACTGCTGCCGGCAAGCTCCGGGCGGAAGAGGGACGGTGTTTTTAACAGTGTGATGGTACTGGCCAACAGGCGGGGCAGAGCAGCATTGCCGGAGGTATCCTGTGTAAGATTAATTTCCTGCAAAAGGGGACAATCCAGGAATACATCTTTTCCCAGGGTATAGGACTGAGCAGACAGGGTCAGTCTGGTCAGCTGTTTCATATGGGCAAAGGCCCAGTCGCCGATATAGGATACGGAAGGCGGAAGCATCAGGTCGGTGATAGTCTTACGGCTTAAAAATGCCTTGGCGCCTATTGCGGTAACAGGACAGCCGTCCTCCATATCCGGTACGGAGACCGTATTTTCAGCTCCTTCATAATTGATCAAAGTCATATTCCCGTTGGTTTCTTTAAAATTCATCTGTCTCATCAGAAAATCCCTATAATTTTAAATTGTTTTCCTTATCATAACAGAAGTCCGGTATGCAGGCAAGCAGTCGGGGCATACTTTTTTATGCAGGGAGAAAATGTTATGTAACAGTTCAGACGCGCCATTCGCAAAATCGCGCCTGCGGCGCTCTCCGTCGCTTCGCGACTATTTTTGCTCATAATCTGGCGCTCAGTACAGCCCTATACGTAAGCGCAAAATCATGCGAGCATGATTTGTACGCCTACGTCCAGGGTTGTCTGAACTGTTACACTGTTATGTAACAAACGTGGTGGGAAGATGTATCGAAGAAAAGATAGGAAGAAGAATAGAAAAATCACCGCCATCGTGGTGACAGGCGCCGCTTTGGCGTTTGCAGTTTGGGTGACCATATGGTGTTGCCGGTGTGAAAAAAAGGCGCATATTGCTGTGGAAGCAGAGTGGGTAAATATGGAAGCAATTCTGGCAAAGGAAGTCTGGACAGAAACAGATTATGAGGTGCTGCAAAGTCAGACGGGCCTTTCTGCCGTGGCACTGGAGGCACTTGCAGAGCAGGGGAGAAAAGAAGAAATTTTGGACTTGCAGGAAGCGTATTTTGCACCCATACAGATTAGGTGCGAGCACAATTCCATTGTCTCCAAAGAGGAATACGTGTCAGATGAAGAGGGGAATCCGGTGGCCGGTATGACCATTCCTTATGTGGAAAACGGAGATATCCTGATCACTTTCTGTTCTCACTTTTTCGGCTGGCGCAATGGCCATGCGGCTATTGTAATAGATGAGGAAAACGGTCTGGTGCTGGAGGCCCAGGTGTTGGGCAGTCCATCGGTGGTGACTGCTTTGAAACGATGGGAGAAATATCCTTCTTTCATGGTATTGAGGCTGAAAGGCGCTTCCAAAGAGGAACGGGCAGCAGTGGCGGAATATGCCCGAAATAACCTTGCAGGGGTACCATATCACCTGACAGCAGGTCTGTGGGGGCGCGACAGTGAGACGCTTTCAGGTACTCAATGTGCACACCTGGTCTGGTATGCTTATAACTATTTCGGGTATGATCTGGACAGTGATGGCGGCCTGATTGTGACTCCTTATGACCTTTCTCAGAGTGATAAACTGGAGATCATACAGAAATATGGGGGATAATGAGGAAAAAATGACGTAAAAAGCCCTATTCATGAAAAAAATATAAAAAAATCTTAATTATTTTCAGAATTAGACTTGAAATAACACACGATATATCGTATATTATTCCTATCAGTACATTTTACAGACCAATCGGAGGGAAAATTAATGACAAAAGCGGAGATTTTGAAGAAAGAAATTCTGAGACAGTATCGCAGCGTGCGCCAGTTTGCAATGGAGATGAACATTCCTTATTCTACACTGGTAACCGCACTTGAGCGTGGTATCGAAGGTATGGCATATGGCACTGTAATCAGAATGTGTGACAAGCTGAGCCTGAACCCTGTAGATTTCTCATCTCTGGAGAGAGATACTTCTCTTGGTGCACAGCTTCTGGAGAACAGAGTTATGCAGTATTATGTAAAGCTGAACCAGAACGGCAGAGACAAGATTCTGGAGCTGATGGACGATTTCGTTCAGATCGACAAGTACAAGGCTAAGGGTAAGAGAAGCAAATAAGCATTGTAAGAGGCTTTAGTCCGACCAATGGCTGAGCCGTAGTAAGTAATGAGGAAAAGAAGTAAATAATGAAGAGATATGATTATCTTATAGTAGGTACCGGTCTGTTTGGAGCGGTATTTGCTTATGAAATGAAAAAAGCAGGTAAGGAGTGTCTGGTCATTGATAAACGTGACCACATTGCCGGAAATATTTATACAAAAGAGCAGAATGGCATCCAGGTTCATAAATTTGGTGCCCATATTTTTCATACATCAAACAAAGAAATCTGGGACTATGTGAATCAGTTTGCGGAATTCAATAATTATATCAACTCTCCCGTGGCAGTTTATGGAGAGGAACTGTATAACATGCCTTTTAATATGAACACCTTCAGTAAGATGTGGGGCATCCGTACTCCGGCAGAAGCGAAAGCGATCATAGAGCAGCAGAAGAAAGAGTGCAAGGTAGAAGAACCCCGCAATCTGGAAGAGCAGGCACTGTCTCTGGTGGGACGTGATGTCTATGAAAAGCTGGTAAAAGGCTACACTGAAAAGCAGTGGGGCCGCGATTGTGCAGAACTGCCTTCTTTCATTATTAAAAGACTGCCGGTACGTTTTACCTATGATAACAACTATTTTACGGACCGTTACCAGGGAATCCCCATGGGTGGATATACACAGATCATTGAAAAGCTGCTTGACGGCATTACCGTGCGCCTGGGCATCACCTACAAGGATTTTCTTGCTGAAAATACAGCAAAAGGACCGGAGGCAGATGTATTTGACAAAGTGCTTTATACAGGTATGATCGATGAGTACTTTGACTACTGTCTGGGTGAACTGCAGTATCGTTCTCTTCGTTTTGAGGAGGAGACTCTTGCAGACTGCGACAATTACCAGGGTAATGCGGTTGTGAATTATACGGAGCGTCAGGTGCCTTACACCAGAATCATCGAACATAAGCATTTTGAATTTGGTACGCAGCCTGCAACGGTGATTACCAGAGAGTATCCTGCAGAGTGGCATAAAGGGGATGAACCTTATTATCCCATCAATGATGAGCGCAATACCACTCTTTATGGAAAATATCTGGAACTGGCTGCAGAAGAAAAGAATGTGCTTTTCGGAGGCCGTCTGGGACAGTACAAGTATTACGATATGGATAAAGTCATAGCGGCTGCTTTGGAAATGGTTGGGGAGCAATTGGCCGACTAGGAAAGAGGAGAACAAGAATATGATTTATGAAAAGATTCAGCTTGATGAGGAAGCATATCTTGAGGTTTTTGCGGCTGAACGTGTGGGAGACTATGTGAGAAAGGCAATCCTGGTCATACCGGGAGGCGGTTACGCATGTGTCTGCGATAATAGAGAAGGGGAACCCATTGCTCTTGCTTTTATGCCTTACGGGTATAATGCCTTTGTCCTTCATTATTCCGTAGGAGGAAAACGCCCTTTCCCGACTCAGCTGATTCAGGCGTCTATGGCTATGAAGCATATCAGGGATAATGCAGAAAAGTATAATATTGATCCGGACAAAGTCTTTGTGACAGGTTTCTCTGCCGGCGGACATCTTGCCGGAAGCCTGGGAACCATGTGGCATAAGCAGGAAGTATATGATGCAGTAAAGATGCCTTACGGATACAATAAGCCCACAGGAATGATGCTTGTATATCCTGTAGTGACAGGACTACATGACTGGGCACCCCATGAAAGCTTTCAAAATCTGCTTGGAACCAAAGAACCTTCTTTAGAACAGCTGGAAGAGACCAGCCTGGAGAAAAATGTGGATGAAAAGTCCTGCCCTTTATACCTTGTGCATACCTCCAATGACCAGATCGTAAATATCAGAAATGCCATGGTTCTTGGGGAAGCATATACAGATGCCGGACTGACCTTTGAGATGCATGTCTATCCGGATGCCCCTCATGGAGTGGCGTTGGGGAATGCCATTACCAAATGCGGATGTGAAAAGTATGAGAACCCCTGCATTGCACAGTGGGTGAAGAATGCTGTAATGTGGGCGGAGAGAGTTTAAGGTAAAAGCAATCTCCAATAAAAACTGACAACAAAGAAAAGCGGACAAAATCAGGTCATTTGACCATTTTGTCCGCTTTTTTTGTTTTTCAGATTTTTCAGATTTTTTTATGAAAAAGATTGACGAAGCACTGGTTTTATGCTATAGTAGTTAGGCGTGATGAGATTTAGGTCTTTTTTTTATGCGTAAAATCAGTAAGATCAGATATTGCACGGAGGTGGAAATATGCGTACAAGAATTACATTAGCTTGCACAGAATGCAAACAGCGTAACTACAATACTACCAAGGATAAGAAGACTCATCCTGATAGAATGGAAACCAAGAAGTATTGTAAGTTCTGTAAGAGACATACCGCTCACAAAGAAACCAAATAATCCGTCGTTCTAATCAGTGAAGGAGTAAACTATGGGAGATTCCACAGAAAAGAAAGCCAAGCCCAAGAATGAGTTCTTTAAAGGTGTAAAGGCTGAATTCAAGAAAATTTCATGGCCTGACAAGCAGACTACTCTGAAGCAATCCGTTGTGGTTGTGGCAATTTCCGTTGTTGTAGGACTTATCATTGCGGTATTGGACGTAGTAATCCAGTACGGTGTGAATTTCTTAACATCAATTTAGAGCGAGGGTGGATTGTATGGCAGAGGCAAAATGGTATGTAGTGCATACGTATTCCGGATATGAGAACAAGGTCAAAGCCAATATCGAGAAGACAATCGAGAATAACAAGCACCTTGCAGAGCAGATTTTGGAAGTCCGTGTTCCCCTGCAGGACGTAGTGGAGATCAAGAACGGCGCCAAGAAGACTGTTCAGAAGAAGATGTTTCCGGGATATGTACTCCTGAATATGGAGATGAACGATGACACCTGGTATGTTGTGCGCAACACCCGTGGTGTTACCGGATTCGTAGGACCGGGAAGCAAGCCGGTACCGCTCACAGAAGCAGAAATGAAGCCTCTCGGCATTCAGGCTGAGAATGTTTCCATTGATTTTGCAGAAGGAGACAGCATTGCCGTTGTTGCCGGAGTATGGAAGGATACCGTTGGTGTGGTTTCCAAACTCGATTATGGCAAGCAGACAGCTACCATCAATGTAGAACTGTTCGGCAGAGAGACTCCTGTTGAAATCAGTTTTGCGGAAGTGAGAAAACTTTAAAAGGCTTTATCAGCAAAGGTATTTATCCTCACAGAGTTATGCTCTTTAAGAGGTTAAATATAGGCAACAAGAAGGGATGCGTATGCATTCCAGTGGGAGCAGGTTGGTTACATCAGGACCTGCGCCGATTTACCACATTATAGGAGGTGCCACAATGGCAAAGAAAGTTACAGGATATATCAAGTTACAGATTCCTGCCGGCAAAGCTACACCGGCTCCACCAGTTGGTCCCGCACTTGGACAGCATGGTGTTAACATCGTTGAGTTCACAAAGCAGTTCAACGCAAGAACAGCAGATAAGGGCGATGTAATCATCCCCGTTGTAATTACTGTATATGCAGACAGAAGCTTTAGCTTCATTACCAAGACCCCGCCTGCAGCAGTACTGTTAAAGAAAGCCTGCAACCTG
Organism: Acetatifactor sp.; assembly: GCA_045124375.1. Lineage (GTDB taxonomy): Bacteria > Bacillota > Clostridia > Lachnospirales > Lachnospiraceae > Acetatifactor. Next base: position 2,914 of record JBGVLR010000079.1, on the reverse strand, counting down.
AAGTCTGGTTCAGGAGTACCTAACAAGACCAAGGTAGCTACCATTTCCAAGGCTAAGTTACAGGAAATCGCAGAACTGAAGATGCCGGATCTGAATGCAGCAAGCCTGGAAGCAGCTATGAGCATGATCGCAGGTACTGCAAGAAGTATGGGTATTGTTGTAGAAGACTAATTAATCAATTGATTGGGAGACAATTTTAAATTGTCGTTGGAACCTAGGAGGTATAATAATGAAGCATGGTAAGAAATATGTTGAAGCTGCAAAGTTAGTTGACCGCGCAGTTTTCTATGAGCCGAACGATGCAATCGCTCTGGCTAAAAAGACCGCAGTAGCAAAGTTTGATGAGACCATCGAAGCACACATCAGAACAGGTTGTGACGGACGTCATGCTGAACAGCAGATCCGTGGTGCAGTTGTTCTTCCTAACGGAACCGGTAAGACTGTAAAAGTTCTGGTATTCGCAAAAGGCGATAAGCTGAGCGAGGCAGAAGCTGCAGGCGCTGATTATGTAGGCGGCGAGGAGCTGATCCCTAAGATCCAGAAAGAAGGCTGGCTTGATTTTGACGTAGTAGTAGCTACTCCTGATATGATGGGTGTAGTTGGTCGTCTTGGTAAAGTACTGGGACCTAAAGGCTTAATGCCTAACCCTAAGGCCGGTACCGTAACCATGGATGTTACCAAGGCTATCAATGATATCAAAGCCGGTAAGATCGAGTACAGACTTGACAAGAACAACATTGTTCATGTTCCTGTTGGAAAAGCATCTTTCACAGAAGAAGCTCTGCAGGAGAACTTCAACGCTCTGATGGAAGCTATCATGAAGGCTAAGCCCAGTGCATTAAAGGGTCAGTATCTGAAGAGCATCACTCTGACCAGCACCATGGGACCTGGCGTAAAAGTAAGTGTAGCTAAGTTCTAAATCTGATTTTACTGAAAAAATAAAATAAGGGGTTGACATGTGCCAGCCCCTTATGATATTATCAACAAGGTTATGAAACCACGCCGAAGACAGTAGGTACAAAGGTAAATCCTACCGAGGAGATGAGTTCACTGTGATTATTGATCTCTCTGTGTCTTCAGAGGGATTTTTTACATTATAATTATGTGAAATTCCCTGTGGGATTTCACGGCGAAAAGTCATGCTTTTCGTTTGGACTCCTTTCGGCATTAAAATCTATAAGGAGGTAGAAAAATGGCAAAGATCGAGTTAAAGAAACCGGTTGTAGAAGAGATTTCTGCAGGTATCAAAGATGCTCAGTCTGTAGTTCTGGTTGATTACCGTGGACTTACCGTAGAGCAGGATACTCAGCTGCGTAAGAACTTACGTGAAGCAGGAGTTACCTACAAGGTTTACAAGAACACCATGATGAACTTCGCGTTCAAGGGTACTGAGTTTGAAGGTCTGGCACCTTACCTTGAGGGACCCAGCGCTATGGCTTACTCTGATACAGATGCAACTGCACCTGCAAGAGTACTGGCTGAGTTCGCTAAGAAAGCTGACAAGCTTCAAATCAAAGCCGGTGTAGTAGAAGGTACTGTATACGATGCAGCCGGAATGGCTAAAATCGCTGAGATTCCTTCCAGAGAGGTACTGCTTGGCAGATTGCTGGGAAGCATGCAGTCTCCTATTGCAAACCTGGCTCGCGTTCTGAATCAGATCGCAGAGAAGGACGGCGCTCCTGCAGCAGAAGCACCTGCAGAGGCATAATTGTCTATCGAAAACCAGACAGGATCGAAGAGAGGCCTTATAAGAAGGTCTCGAACCAGTAATTTGGATCACTGATCCGACACATAACAATAATTTTTAAATGGAGGAAAATTAAAATGGCTAAATTAAGCACTCAGGAATTTATCGATGCTATCAAAGAGTTATCTGTATTAGAGTTAAATGAATTAGTAAAAGCTTGTGAAGAAGAGTTCGGCGTATCCGCAGCAGCAGGTGTTGTTGTAGCAGCAGCTGGCCCTGCAGCAGAAGTTGAAGAGAAGACCGAGTTCGACGTAGAACTGACCGAGATCGGTTCCGAGAAGGTTAAAGTTATCAAGGTTGTTCGTGAAGTAACCGGACTTGGCCTGAAGGAAGCTAAGGACGTTGTAGACAACGCTCCTAAGACTCTGAAAGAGGCTGCTTCTAAGGAAGAAGCTGAAGAAATCAAGAAGAAACTGGAAGAAGTTGGCGCTAAGGTTACCCTTAAATAAGTCACTTCCCATAAGGCTTGATATTTCCAGGCTGTCGCATGATGAGTGCGGCAGCCTGTTTTACATTGCGGCGAAGGGACGCGTGGATTGGGCGCGGCACCGGGGATGTGTGTGTAAGGGGCGCCGGGGGGCCGGGAGGGCAAGGGGATTTTTGCAGACTCCGTGATGTAAGAATTACTAACATGCGTAAATTTTGTTAAAAGCAAAGGCCGGAATGCAAAACTCGGGGCTTCGCCCCTCAGACATGTTGCATTCCGGCCTTTAACACAAAATTTCCGCACGTAAGTAATTCTAACATCACTACATATGTCAAAAATCCCCTTGCCCTCCCGGTCCCCGGCTTCTTACACACGCATCCCCGGTGCCGCGCCCTCCCACGCTGACCTGCGGCGAGTGACGGGGCTCCGCACCTTTGGTGCGATTGCCCCTGTTGCTTTTGGTTCTTTTGTCTTTTGTTTGTGGGCAAAACGGTGGTGTAAATGGCAACTATTTACTTTTAGAAATACATTCGTCTTATTTGAAAGATTCAATAAAACGTAAAAAATATATGATACTCTGTTTTGCTATCGGGAGATGCTTCAAACCAACTACCGGCTTTTTATACAGTGGAAATATTTCCTGTAAATCTTGTAGTAAGTGGGTACAAGAGGAAAGGGGACTGGAGAGTGTCGGAAAAGAGGGGAGATGACAGGGGCGGGGGGGGGGGGGGGGGGCGTCG
>JBGVLR010000078.1:0-3676 GCA_045124375.1 Acetatifactor sp. | reverse complement strand
ATACGCCAGCGAAGCCTTTATCAAGGCTTTCATGACATCCACTACTGCTGCAGACCTTGACAAAGACTTCCATCATATGCAATGGGCAGGAAAAGAATACATCATGGCTTCTCTTGAAGATGAGTATGGGCATATGCTGTCAAAGGAAGGCCCAATTTATGATGCTGAAACCCTGTACTGGACCGGACACACCTACCGGTATTGGCACTTCCTGGAACAGGAATCCAGCAAACAGATCTATCGGCAGGCACCCGCCAAAACAATGCAAACCGTCTATCTCATGTACCATACCATGAGCGTACCTATGGCAATCCAGCGTTTGAAAGATTCCTTTGAAAAGAAAAGAAAATAAGAAAGCACCTCAGTCTGGCATCTTTTATCCAAACTGAGGTGTATTTTTGCCAATCATCGCTCTATTATTTCCATATCCATCGAATGCTAGTTGATACAATTTAGAAATAAATGTATAATTGGCTTATCTTAATACTTCGATTCTAGGAGGTACTTATGATTAAAGCTGAATACCTTGAAATTGCATCTGCTATTGATAATAATGATTGGGATGAGCGAAGTACCATTCAAACTGGGAAATTCAGCATTTCTCAATTTCAAGGTACTGCCTTTGATAGCGACTATGAATGTTATCAAGTTCGCTGGTCTGAGTGGGCTTACGGCGATAATGTATTACTTGCCAAGAGAATTCCTTATTCCCTAGTTGTCAAAAAAACAGAACCGACCGAAGAAAACATATTAAAAATGCTTAAGCAAAAGGGATTTCCTGTTCCTAACATTGGCCCTGTTTTGCGCTACAATAATGGCCGAATCATGATCTTCATGGAAATGCTACCTGGAAAAGAGCTATTCTCATGCACTGACGATAACTCTTGGATAAATGCTATATCATCATTAGCCCTAATACACAGTGAGTTTTGGGGGGTAAACTCAAATATAAAAACAAAGATTCCTTTCAGCAACACTACTGAAGCAAAAATACGTCGTGCATATTCAAACACCTCTCACAATAAATATTGGAAACCATATATGGATGCTGTAATCAAAAGATTTGAAAATGCGCCCCAAACGCTTATTCATGGAGACATGTTCCCAACTAATATTTTAGTATATCAAGGGAGTTGTAATTTTGTAGACTGGGCTAATGCTGGTATCTCTCCGTATATGATGGATATAGGTCGACTTACTTCTATTATAAACAAGGATACATTACTTCCGATGTGCCCTTGTTCTGAGAAAGTAATTCATGCCTATTATGAGAAAATGCGTCCACTTTTAGAAATTGAATATGATGCTTATTTAAAAGATGTATACATGAGTCAATTTCTCGAACTTGCTTATTTCTACTCACCTCTAGTCTTTGGGAGACCTAAGGATAAATACAGCCTAAAGATTGAACAACGATTACACGAAATTGTTGAATGTCATTTCAAATGATGAATGATTACAAAAAACAAGAGGCAGGGATTCCTTGACCGGTTCGAAGATTATACGTATTACCTCCATAACCATTCCATTGATCTATGGCAACTTATTTAACAGATCCAGAAGGATTACGGCATTCTATCACTCGATTCACTATAAAACAGAAAAAGTGCCGAAGAGCGGATTGTCCAGCTCTTCGGCACTATTATTTTACATCAGTTTTCTATCCTGCTCCACCAATTGTTCAGCACACTTGATTGGACTTGCATAAGAAAAATAGCGGATTGGTACGCTGTATTTCTTCGCCTCATCAACGATTTTATAGAAATGAGGATGACACATTGCATTGGTCTGGATCCAAATGACATCTGCATTCCGGATCAGATTGGCATTGGGGACAACCGTTCTATCTACAAACCTGACATTAGGCAATTTGGGCTTGATCTCTCTGGCCCAGGAATCATGGCCGCCAAACACAACGATTCTGTTACTACTCATATATGGGAATGTAATATTGTTCGACGGTGTTGCAGAGTCAAAACTTCCCTCCTGCTGATGGAAGATCAGTTCCCTGAGATCATGGAGTTCCTGTACATCGTTGGCTGTAAGCTGCGCCATAGATTCATAGCGCATACGCAGATCCCGGGCCTCACGGCTGCTATCGTATGCTTGCTGCTTTTGCTTCTGGAGTTCCTTTTTCAAAGATACGATCTGCTTATGCAGTTCCTCAACGGACTCAGTCTGGATCTGCTCAGTTTCTTCCTCTTCATCAGTGAAAAGCACATCGTCCAAACAGATTCCTGATGTCTGATACTTAGATTCCCCAAGCAAAGTCATGCAATAAAGCAAGGGATGTAGCGCCCTTTTTCCTGTGATACCATACTTATCAAGCGTTTTTAATGCCGGCACATACCGGTCTAACTTGCGGGGCATCATGCAGCCGGTAGCTTCATATATGACTTGCGCCAGATTATAAAGTTCCGGGCTTTCCTCCTCCCTATTGGTATAACTCAGTTTATACCAATCTTCCAGCTCCGGTACCTTAATCCGTTTGGGCAATTGAATATCCGCCGGACCCGCTTTAATATCTCCTGACTCAGGATCATAATGGTTAAAAATACCGTCGTTTAGAGAATTGTGGCGAACCCTGGTCCAGGGAAGTTTGCCTGCACAGCACGTATGGATATTAGTACCCGGGAAATAGCACCAGGGAAGATCCGAACCGTTGTCCAGCAGATACATGAATGCAAAAGCTATTTCATAAGGATCACCGGTATCAAAGTCTTTCCAAATATCAGCAATTTCTTCGGAAAAGAAATCCTTGGTCTGCTCATATGTCCATTGTGGAATGAAGCCAACCATATGCCAAAAGCTTTCGATTTTCTCTCCGATTTCAATTAATGAATTTCGTAAAGCACTTATCCTCAAGGGAGATCCGGAATATTCCTGGAACAGCTTTAGTGATTTGGCATTACTATCTAACTCAGCCATAAGCTCCGGGAGCGGCGGTAGGCTGGTTCTACTGACACAATTCAGACACTTCAATGTGTTTTTGGATTCTTGCGAAGTATTGTGTCTTATGACTGCGGCTTTAGCTTCTTTCTCCAATCTGTGAACTTCTGTGTGGTACTTATCCTCAATCTCGGCCAAAATGATTCTGGACTGGAAATATCGTTTCACCCAGTCCCAGTAAACCCGCTCATAATGAGCGACTGCCTTTTCGATTACCTGCTCTGGAATCAATGATATTAGCTGGTGATATGCAGTGTTGGATTCCTGATTTCCTTGAATCGCACCTTTCGCAAGATCCTCAGACATATATATCCGAATAGTTTCATCTTGGGCTTTGGTGGAATAGAATCGATTATTGCCATTTCTAAGATAAATGGCATTCATCATATAGAGGATTACCTCCGGACTATGGCAAAGATCCCATACGTCAGGAATCAACGGTAATTTATTCGTTAACTCTAACCCCGCCATCAAATCTAGTTTTTTCAGTTCTCCTGCATAGCCAAGCTGATCCAACATCCAGATAGCAGCTGCAAATGCTGAGCAAGTATACCGTTCTTCCAGATCATAACCCGCCAGCGGATAGGCATTGATATCAATCCACTCAGCCTCAATGGAAAATACTCCAGGATTTTCTATCTGATATTCCCCAACCAAAGACTTTACTATCTCAAGCGTGTTAAGAATGGCCTGAATACGTCTCTTTTGTCGGACAGGATCGTAATCG
>JBGVLR010000077.1:0-29905 GCA_045124375.1 Acetatifactor sp. | reverse complement strand
CAGATCAGCTTATCGTATTGAATGCCGCCATTAGCAAGTTCCTCTTCCGTGGTCTTATATGGATCCGTATAAAATGCAGTCGTCCGGCCGGTGATGATCACAATTCTATGTCCAAGTTCACGCAGCTTTGATACTCCCCATGCTGCGTCAGGCTTAAAAGGCGTGTCAGCTGCCACGCGGTCATAATAGGCTTTACCGAATGCGATTTCATCCTTTTTCCATTGATCAGGCAAGGTGCTGTATGAGATGTTCTTGTCACGCAGTTCTTCTTCCTCTGCGCCAAAATATTCTGCTACAAATGGAAGAAAGTAGTCAAAGGATTCTGTCAAAGTATCATCTATATCAATCGCTATGTTCATTCATTTACCGGCAGGATACCCTTCTCTCCGGGAGTGAAATGCGTCTTGAAAAATAACACGCTTTTCCTGCGCTCTCCTTTCGTAACGAATGCCGGGTGCATCAAGGGCACTCATGGGGCATTTTTAAGTATTATATCAAAAAGAACCCTATGCCACAACCATAAACCTATACCACAACCATAAATTCTTATTGACAAATTCCATTATTAGTTCTATACTGTAACCGTTCAAAAATGAACTATTTGGAGGGTGAGGGAAATGCAGTTTAAAGCAAATGTCCGTTTTTTCGATATTATCAGTCAGTCGCAGAAGGGTTACGGTAAAAAAATGGAGCCTGTCTGTCAAAAATGGAAGTTGACCAGAAATGAGCTGGATATCCTTCTGTTCCTTTATAATAATCCGGAGTATGACCGGGCAACGGATATCGTGTCTCACCGGGGCATCGCCAAATCCCATGTATCCATATCAGTAGCCAGTCTGGAAAATAAGGGATTACTGCTACGATGCTGTGATCCTTCAGACCGCCGGACAGTACACCTGAAACTGACAGATCCGGGTAATATCATAGCCAAAGAGGGACGGAATGTACAACAGGAATTCATTTCACAGCTCTGCGCCGGTATCACCGAGGAAGAATTTATATTGTGGGAAAAAATCACGCAGAAAGTCTGCGAAAATATTGAAATTCTTGACAAAACATCAAATTGAAAGGGGTCAGAATTTATGACATCGAAAGAAACAAAACCAAAGCAAAATATGGGAACCGGCAGCGTTAAGAAATTAATGATGCAGCTTGCGATTCCCGCAGTAGTAGGCCAGGTAGTCAACCTGCTCTACAACGTTGTTGACCGCATCTATATCGGTCATATTCCGGAAATCGGCGGTACCGCACTGACAGGTGTGGGACTGTTTACTCCCATCCTCATGCTCATTACAGCTTTCGCCATGCTGGCAGGCTCCGGCGGCGCCCCCAGAGCAGCTATTGCCATGGGACAAAATGATAAGGAAAAGGCAGAGAAAATCATGGGTAACTGCTTTACTGTCCTGATGATCTTCGCTGTCGTTCTTACTGTAGTATTCTATGTAGCCTGCCCTTCACTGGTAAGACTTTTCGGCGCATCTGACGCTACCGCACCTTATGCTGTTGAATATGGGCGCATTTATATTCTGGGCAGCATTTTCGTACTCATCGTTATGGGAATGAATACTTTTATTACGACTCAGGGCTTCGCCAAGATCAGTATGATGACTACCGTCATCGGTGCTGTTATCAACATCGTGCTGGATCCCATTTTCATTTTCGTCCTCGATATGGGCGTGTCCGGTGCGGCACTGGCCACTGTCCTGAGCCAGGCAGTCAGCGCAATCTGGATCCTGAAGTTCCTCTCAGGCAAGCAGACCATTCTGAAACTGAAGGTCTCCAATATGAAGCTGATTCCAGACATTATCCTGCCCTGCCTGGGCCTTGGTGCTTCCACCTTCGTCATGCTGTCCACAGAAAGTATTCTGTCCGTCAGCTTCACTTCTTCACTGTCCCGTTACGGTGGAGATGTAGCCGTTGGTGCCATGACAGTACTGACTTCCATCAACCAGCTGATTACCATGCCCTTAAACGGCATCTGCCAGGGCGGTCAGCCATTAATCAGCTACAACTATGGTGCCAAGAAATATGACCGTGTGAAAGAAGCGTTCTTCTGCCAGTTTTTCACCTGTATCATTTATACGATCGGATTCTGGTTATTGCTGATGGTCTTCCCCAATTTCTTCGCCGGCTTATTCACCAACGATACCGCTTTGGTAGACTACACCGCCTGGGCACTGAAGATTTTCCTGGTCTGCGGCTTCTCAGTCGGTTTCCAGATCAGCTGTCAGCAGGCATTCATGGCTCTGGGACAGGCCAAAATCAGTCTGATCATGGCTTTGCTGCGTAAGGTCATTCTGCTGATCCCCATGATCTTTATCCTGCCCAACTTCTTTACCGACAAGGTCTTCGCCGTATTTTTGGCAGAACCTGTCTCCGATATCATAGCGGCTGCTGTTACCACAACTACCTTCTTCGTCTTCTTCCGAAAGCTGTTAAAGGAAGGAAAGGCTGAACAGCAGTAATTATACCGAATAAACAAGTCTGCCTGAAAACATGAAATAAGCCACGACTGCTCCCCCTTGGAAAGCTGATATGCTTCGTTCCGGGTACCAGTCGTGGCTTTTCCAATGCCCAACTCTATTCCATTATCATAAGCTGTTCGAACTTTCTTCTTCACAGCTTTCCCGATTTTCGGTACTGGTTCAATATCTCCTCCCAGTCTATCTCGTCCTTAGGTGTGTCGCCCGTATTCATCTCCGGTGCATATACAGCCGCCATTTCCAAAAGCATCCGGGACACAGGATAATTAATCTTTATCTCCTCCTGCGTATACCGCTGTTCCCGGGATTTTGCAACAGCATAATAGGCATTAAACCATTCCTGACCGGTTGCAGGATTTGTATCTTCCAGCAGGTCATCCCCGATGCCTGTCATGATTTCCTGACACGCCCTGGCCATTAGGTGTCCACGCAGTCCTGTTTGACTGTCTTGTAAAAATTCCCTGAAACAATATTCCAAAGTATATGCCCCATAATAAGTCAGTTCCCGGAACGCAATGGGATTGGCATCGATATATTTCTGCACATCGCTTGCTGTACCCGGAGACTCCAGAATCTCTTCCAGCAGTTCTGACACAACAGCATCGGTATCAATCTTGCCATATCGGACGGCCTGTGCATAACAATCCTGAATCTGCGCCAGAACATATTTCTGCGTATCCACTGCTTCTTTTGCAGCCTGCCTGGGGAATTTATCCCGTATAGAAGACTCATAATAGCTTCCATCCTTTGGCTCCCAGTATTCCAGCAACATATATTTTCCCGCTTTGTCTATGCCAAAGGTAATGGCTGTCGGAATGTGACTGCCCCCTTTGTCGCTGATCGCACCGCCTGACAGATCATAAATCTGCTGCAAAACCAGCGCATATACTGTCACGTATTGCTCATACTCCCCTTTTTCAGCCAAAAGAGTCTCTGTGGCATTCTCTGTTTCAAATATGATGTGACTCTCACAGCGGAAGAAATCTTCTGAATATCTGCCCTGATTCTGCTCCAGGATTGTTGCGGAAACGGCCGCCTCCAGCGGATCAATCCCCGTTTCTTCCATCTCTCCGGCCGCAGCCGCAAACATCTTATTTTTAACAATCGCCTCATCATCTTCATGCTCTTTCGGATTCACTGCACAGACAGCTACTGCAATTACACAGATCAAAGCTGCTGCAATGGTCAGAAACGTCCCCGGCTTTTTCCAGTTTGCAAGGTTCCGGATGCGTCCTTTGGTATCTCCTTCTCCGAATGCCAGAGGCATGCCTGCCGGGATCCTCTGCCCGGTTGCCAGAAGCAGAAGGGATGTAGAATAATCTGCCCGGATAGTTTCTCCCATTTTTCTTACTACAGCCTCATCACAGCTCATTTCCATATCCTTACCTGAAAGTACAAATGCCACCCAGACCAGAGGGTTGAACCAGTGAATACAGAGAGCAGCAAAAGCAACTGCCTTTATCACATGATCCCGCCTGCGAATATGATGCTGCTCGTGAAGAATGATATATTCCTGCTCCCGATCCCCCAGAGAAGAAAGTAGATAGATACGCGGCCGCAGCAGTCCCATAACAAAAGGTGATGCAATGTGATCTGCCAGATAAATATTTTCTCTCAGATGCACAGCCCCCACAAGCTTACGCCGCAGTGCAGCATAGGAAGCAATACTGTACCCAAGCATAACCACTATTCCTGCAAGCCAAATATAAGTACAGATTACCATGGGAGCTTCCAGCGGATCCGCTGCCAGCTGCTCCCTTCCCTGAGGAAGAGCTTCATTGATCTGCTCATTGATCTCTGAAATCCCCGGCAGATTTACAGCAGCTCCCGGCAGACTGACCTCCGGATATTCCGAATGTACAATATCAGAAGGAATATATTCCACTGTACTGGCTGCGCCGCTGCTCTCTTTTACATAGGTACCAAACAATCCCAGCACTGACACCTGTGAAGTGATGGATACCGGGCAAAGCAGACGGAACAATACTACTGCCCACAACGCATAAGAGTATATCTTAGGCAACTTTTTTAACAGAAGCCTTGCCGCCATGACAAAAAGAATCACTACGCCGGCGGTCAGACTCATATTCAGAACCTTCGGCAATAATGTATACCACAATGATGCATACCCATTCATACTATTCCCTCCTCATGCCTTCAATGACTCTTTTCAGTTCTTCAATTTCCTTTCCCGACAATTTCTTCCTGGAGCCAAATGCTGTAAGAAAAGCCGGCAGAGAACCATCAAATGTTTCCTCAACAAACTTTTCACTCTGTCTTGCATAAAATTCATCGCGACTGATCAGTGATGTAATGATCCGGTCCTGATTTAAAAAGATTCCTCTCTCACACAGGCGTTTCAGTATTGTATAAGAAGTCTGCCGCTTCCACTTCAACTCTTTTTCCGCCAGCCTGAACAGCTCTCCCGAGCTTAGAGGTTCATTCTCCCATATGATATCTGCAAATCGCGATTCCACCGCACCTAATCTGGTATCATTCATCTGCCTCTCCTCCTTTTCTCCCTTTAGCTTCATAAAGCATTAACGCCTACATAGTGTAGTCTCTATATTAAGACTACACTATGTAGGCGCTTTTGTCAATACCCTGGCAATACAATATCCGTTACAGTTCATTCCGCGCCCTTCGCAAAGCATCGCAGATGCTTTTGGTCGCAGCCTACGGCGCTTTCAGCCCTGGCTTAAGCCATGAACACTATCTTCCACTCTGTCTCCTTCACCGGTTCAAAGTGCATTGCAGAACAGACAGAATGCCACTGTTCCCCCTTATTCACAGCAAAAATTGCACTGCTTATAATACCACTTCCGCCCACATTACTCCGGGCTGTTACTCCCTTTCTTTTCGGCAGGTCACTCTGCATGCAATCCTGGATCATGAACTCGTTTTCTGAAAATTCCGGCTCCACGGTATAGTACATGGTAAGAAAATGGGAAGGATACTCGTATTCCTCATTATTTAATTGTGCTGTATCCAGTTCCTGTTCTTCCATCTTTCGGACTGTAATCACATGTTCCGTTCCCGTGATTGGATGTTTCAGAACAATTTTCTGTCCTTTTACCGGAGATTCCAGGCGCAAAAGTTCTATGGGTTTCAGACACTGATTCAGGTGACCTGCCATTTTGTTTTCCCTGCAGAACATTTGGGAGTTTGCATCCATAAACTCATTTTTGGTAATTACCGAAATATGCTCCGTTCGCACATCATTCATCAATGGGCACGGCTTATTCTCATCTGTATGATGATATCTGAAGCCGCACTTCTCCTGCACACGATGGGATTTTTCATTGCCTTCATAATAACCGCACCATACCCGTTCACAGCCAAGTTCCTCAAAGCAACACCTTAAACATTCCCGCACCGCTTCCGGAATCAACCCCTGCCCCCAGCAGGGCTTGCCAATCCAGTATCCGATCTCAGCCTCATTAGCCCCGGTTGGAATATTAGTATTTTTCATAATACCAATGCTTCCAACCGGAAGTCCGGTTTCTTTTAACACCACGGCGAAGGTGCCTTCCGCTGACAATACGTTCTTAATAATATCACGGCTGTTATCCACACTTGTGTGAACCGGCCAGCCTGCCATAGGACCCACATCGGGATCCTTTGCATATTTATATAATTCCTCTGCATCTTCTTCGCACCACGGACGCAGAATAAGTCTCTCGGTTTCAAGTATCATAGTTGGCCTCCTTCACTTATATAGAGTTTCTATTCCGGAAAATACTCTGTACCGGAAATTTCCCTGTAAAATGCCGCAACCGCCGCCTGCTTGTATGGCCTTAACCAAAGATTTCCAATACCCAATGTCAAAGCACTGAGAATTTCCCATCCGATAAAACTGAATTGAAGGCAGAATAATCGGAAACGGTTACCTGACATCATTTCTTTTGAACGTGATATAGCTTCACCGGCGGTAAGCTCCGGATCCTCTGCCAGAATATAACCTGTCATAGCATAGCTGTATGCAGCAATGATTCCCGGAATAATAAACAACAGAGACCATAAGAAAGTATACAAACCCCGCAAAAATCTGGAGGCCGCTGTGGTTTTCCAATTATAGAAGTATGTAAACAGTGATTCTATTTTGGCTCCCTCTCTATCCACCAACTCCAGATTGTATCTCGCATAACCAACTTCCACGACACTTCCCAGCACAAAGTATATGACTGCTAATGCAATTGCCGCCAGTGCAATGTAAATGGCACTCCCGGCGAGAAATGCCCCTAATCGCTCATTCATTCCATCACTCGTAGAAAGAATCGTCTGCCCTGCATAAGAAAAATTCACATTAGCACCGGAATTGTCTATATTTAACTTCACATTCGTTCCATCATTGCCTATGCCTCCAAGTAATGATGCGATCAGTCCTGCCACTACTGCAATAAACCATTTTCCCCTTAATGAATCTCTGGCAATGCTTCTAAAATCTGCTGCATATCTCATCCTATTCTCCTCCTCAGCTATCTTCAGAAAACCTTCTTGAACAGTTTCTATTATGTACTTTCATTATACATGATGCAGCTTTCTTTATAAAGATACAACTTTCGCACCATATCGTCTGTATCGTGCATCCCTTATTCTATAACAGTTCAGACGCGCCATTCGCAAAATCGCGCCTGCGGCGCTCTTCTTTCTTCAGCTTTTTCAGTTTCCGCTTTAAAAAGGCACCGCAATATGCGATGCCATACTTCAGTACTTTCTTCTATTCTTAAGTTCCTCATACAGGAGACAGTAATTCTCATACCTCAACTGGCTGATCTTACCTTCCTCCAAAGCCTGCTTCACTCCGCAATCGGGCTCGCTGATATGGGAACAGCCACCGAAGCGGCAGTATTTCTCATAAGGTTCAAATTCCTGATAAAAAGCTGCAAGACCTTCTTTCTCTATATCGAACAGCCCCAGGGAACTAAAACCCGGTGTATCCAGAATATAGCTGCCGGAAATCTCATTCTCACCGTCACCAAAGCTTATAGGAATCAGTTCCGAATGTCTGGTTGTATGCTTTCCACGCTCAATCTTTTTGCTGATTGAACCGGTTTCCATGGTGATGCTGCTCTGCAGGCAATTGATCAGGGATGATTTGCCCACACCGCTCGGACCGGCAACCGTGGTAGTCCGCCCTGCCAGCATTTTCTTCACCTCTTCAATTCCCACAGCCTGATCTGCACTGACAGTCAATGTTTTATATCCACATGCTTCGTAAATTTGACGATATCGCTCTCCGAGCCCGTTATTGTCCAGATCCAGTTTATTAAAACAGATGATGCATGGAATGTCCTGTTGCTGCATCATAATCAAAAACCGGTCCAGAAGGTTGAAATTGGGCTGCGGACTGGCAATAGCGAAAATTACCAGCGCCTGATCCACATTGGCTACTGCCGGTCGAATCAGCTGACTGCTTCTGTCCAGTATCCGGATAATATTTCCCTTTTTCAAAGGTTCATCCAAAACTTCGATTTCCACATTATCGCCTACCAGAGGCTTCACATTATCCTTGCGAAAGATTCCTTTCGCCTTGCACTCGTATATTCCGTTTCCCATTACATGCACATAATAGAAACCGGCTATTCCTTTGATGATCTTACCCCGCATACTCTATTCCTTAACAAATTCCAGTCTTCTGGTAAAGCTCTTCTGCTCCGCCCCCTGGTCTGTATTCACAGTATAGTAAAAGGTAACAGTAGCTCCCGGACTTGTCACCCCGTAGAAATTTACCGACTGAGGGAAAGAAGTGACCGAAGTATTATATAATTCCTGCCCATTATCTGTAGTAATCACGATCTTCACTTCAGATCCTGAAGAGTAATCAGGTGCCTCAGCTACAGAAGGTGCATCAATACTTCCATTGAACTTATAAGTGCCCGTTCCTAAGCTGACACGAACCTCAATTCCCGTTCCCGGCGCTACATAAGAGCCCTGAGAATAGCTTTGATAACAGATCTGTCCCTCCGGAATCTGAGAATGATTTACATATGACACGGTAGTAATAATAAGTCCGGCTTCAATCAGTTCTACGGTTCCATCCATTTCGCTCTTACCGATTACATTAGGCACCATGACAGTATCCGATTGAGAACCCCTGCTTACCGTTACTGTGATCACGCTTCCTTCCGGCACCTTGGTTTCACTGGCAGGATTCTGGGATATGACAACACCTGCAGGTACGGAATCAGAGAACTCCTCTATCCAGTTGATCTGGAAACCTTGATTTGTCAGTGTCGTTTCTGCATCTTCTCTGGTCTTGCCGGCTGTCTCCTTCAAGATTACACCTGCAGGCCCTGAACTTACTGTAAGTTTAATCGTAGTTCCTTTTGCCACCTTGGTTCCTGCAGCATGACTTGTCTCTATAACAATTTCCTCTGCATACTCGTTACTTTCCACATATTCTGTTTCCACTTTCAGGGAACGCTTTTCCAATACACTCTGTGCATCCTTGATATTCCACCCGGTTACCTGAGGCATCTCCACTTCCTCTACCTGCTCTTCTCCCTGATTCACTATATTTTTTTCTTCCGAAGATTCTTCTGTCATTATGATAGGTCCTGAAGGATTCTCTCCATTTCCGGTTCCAAACACATCAAAAACACGAAGCAGCAAGAAGATGATGATACCACAGATAATTACTCCGGCTACTACGGCAAGTACCGTGATCACGCCCTCCATCTTAGGATCGTAATCATATTCATCTCCATCTTCCACGATATCCTCTTCTTCATAATCCGGCTCTTCATTTTCCGCATAACGGATCCGTCCCGTTGTGCTTTCATGAGCGATTCGTGTCCCTGTCTGCTGCTTGATTCTTGCAACCTCACGTTCAGAGATCATTCTGGTGCTTCCATCCATGTCCGGCCCATTATTGACTACAAAGTCCTCATCAGGATTCATCAAAGACCGTTTTAAATCGCTGATCAGTTCTCTCATATTCTGATAACGGCGATCAGGCGATTTCTGGCAGCACTTTAATACGATTCCTTCCACACTTGCCGGAACCTCAGGCACATATTCCTTGGGAGAAGGCATTTCCTCCTGAATATGCTTAATAGCAATAGCAACCGTTGTCTCCCCGTTAAAAGGCACTCTTCCTGTCAGCATCTCAAACAACGTGATACCCAGCGAATAAATATCGCTCTTCTCATCACTATAGCCGCCCCTTGCCTGCTCCGGTGAAGTATAATGCACCGATCCCATTACGTTAGAAGTAATGGTATTGCTGGTAGCCGCCTTGGCAATTCCGAAGTCGGTTACCTTCACTTTTCCATCTTTGGAAATAATAATATTCTGGGGCTTAATATCCCTGTGAATAATATGATTATTATGGGCAGCCTCAATTCCCATGCTCACCTGAATGGCAATACTGACCGCCTCTTTATACGATAATCTGGCTTTTTTCTCAATATATTTTTTGAGGGTGATTCCCTCCACCAGCTCCATTACGATAAAATAAATTCCGTTTTCCTCGCCCACATCATATACATTTACAATATTGGGATGCATCAATCCCGCTGCAGCCTGGGCTTCAATCCGGAATTTGGATACAAAATTAGCATTTTCGCTGAATTCCTGTTTTAAGATCTTAACAGCAACGTAACGATTCAGCTTATGGCATTTTGCTTTATATACATCGGACATACCGCCTGTTCCGATTTTTTCCAGTATCTCATAGCGGTCGCCTATCATCATTCCTATCTTAATCATTCTTACATCTCCATTCTAACACTGCGTCTTCTCAGTCTACGGCTCTATCAGTACTACCGCTATGTTGTCCAATCCGCCGTTTTCGTTAGCTGCCTTCACCAATGCATGAGCTCTGCTGCAGATATCATCCTCCGTACGCATAATAGATAAAATCTCTTCATCCTCAAGCATATTGGTCAGGCCGTCGGAGCACATAAGTATCATGTCTTCTTTCGTCAGTTCCACAGTGAAAAAGTCCACGTTCACTGTTCTGCTGGCTCCGATTGCTCTTGTAATTATATTTTTCTCCGGGTGGTTTCTGGCTGATTCTTTGTCAAGTCCTCCCATTCTCACCATCTCTGCTACCAGAGAATGGTCTTTCGTAATCTGTCTGATAGTATCACTCACAAGGTAAAGCCTGCTGTCTCCTACGTTGGCTACGCAAAGTTCTCCGTCCTGACAGACAGCTGCCACAACCGTTGTTCCCATTCCTGTAAGATTACTGTCTTCGCTCGCTTTCCTGCGGACTCTGCCGTTAGCTTCCTCGATGGCATGGCCCAAAATTTTCTCAGCTCCTGTCTCCTGTGAAGCAGACGCATCTTCCACTATGGTCTCCACTGTATATTTTGACGCATAGTCACCTGCATTATGACCTCCCATACCATCTGCCACAATAAACAGATTGGGAAGCTTCCCAACAGGCTGCTGTGAAGCAAATACATAATCCTGATTTAATTTTCTCTTTCTTCCGATGTCTGTAATGGCATATGCCTTAAGCACTTAAATACCTCCTGTTTCAGACCTGTCCCGCTTCCCGGGTCATATGACGGCGTCTGAGCTGACCGCAGGCTCCGTCAATGTCTCTTCCCATTTCTCTTCTAATTGTAACCTGTATTTTATTTTTTTCAAGCTTATTTTTAAAGCGCAAAATACACTCCTTGTCGGACTGTACATAATCCCTCTCCTTGATAGGATTGACCGGGATCAGATTTACATGACAGCACAATGGTCTTGCCAGTTCGATCAGCTCTCTGGCATCTTCCTCCCTGTCATTGACACCACCCACCAAACTGTATTCAAAGGTGATCCTGCGTCCTGTCTGTTTAAAATAATAAGCACAGGCGTCCATCAGCTCTTCTATGGAATATCTTTTGGCAATGGGCATCAGTCTGCGGCGCTTTTCATCCGTAGTAGCATGAAGGGAAAGTGCCAGCGTTATCTGCAGATGCTCATCTGCAAGCTGCCGCATCCTGGGAACGAGTCCGCAGGTAGAGACGGTAATATTACGCTGGCTGATGTTTAATCCATGCTCGTCCGTCAATAACTTCAGGAATCTTAACAGATTATCATAATTATCCATGGGCTCACCGGTTCCCATAACCACCACATTGGATACACGTTCTCCGGTCAGACGGGTAATGGCATAGATCTGATCCAGCATTTCGGATGGTGTCAGATTCCGCTCCAGTCCGTCCAGAGTTGAGGCACAGAAGCTGCAGCCCATGCGGCAGCCCACCTGAGAAGAAATACACACGCTGTTACCGTGCTGATACTTCATCCACACGCTCTCTACCACATTTCCGTCCGCAAGGCCGAAGAGGAATTTCTTCGTTCCATCGATTTTCGATTCCTGCACATTCACAGGCACCAGAGAAGTATACGTATACCATTCTTCGCAGCCGGCTCTTAAGCTTTTCGAGAGATTGGTCATCTCTTCAAAACTCCTCGCCAGCTTCACATGCATCCACTCATACATCTGTGTGGCCCGAAACGCTTTCTCACCTCTTGCTGCCAGTTCTTCTTTCAGTTCTTCGAATGTCAGCGATTTAATATCTATCTTACTCACCGTCACGCCGTCTAACATGTCACTCATCGTCTCATCCATTTCATCTTAATCCTGCCGTCTATGTCCCGTATCCCTAATCCTGCCTTCTCAGTCTGGCATAAAAGAACCCGTCACAATCATCCTCTCCTGGGAAAAGCTGTCTGCTTTCTTCCAGGATAAAAGGATATTCCCTGCAGATAAAATCACACATCTCTTCATTCTCTTCTTTTCTCACCGTACAGGTGCTGTAAAGCAGCACACCGCCGGGCTTCACATACTGCCAGCTGGCAGCAACGATTTTCTTCTGAAGCGCAGTGATCTCCTGAAGACTCTCCGGCGTTACGTGATATTTGATATCTCTTTTCTTTCCCATGACGCCAAGCCCTGAACATGGCACATCCATAAGCACCACATCAGCCTGTCCGATCAAAGTCTTATCTGTCAACGTGGCATCCCACTGCTCCACAGTGATATTATCAGCCTGCATACGCTGTGCATTTTCCTCAATCAATGCAAGCTTATTCTCGCTGACATCCCTGGAAAGCACCCTGCCTGCTGTCTCTGCAGCCAACAGACTCTTTCCGCCGGGGGCTGCACAAATATCCACTACATAATCCGAAGCCTTGATTCCGGCCGCCTCTACAGCCAGCATAGAACTGACATCCTGCACTGTAAATGCACCCTCCTCATAACCGGGAAGAGATGCGATTCCTTCTGCTTTCTTCAGCATATAAGCATATTCCAGGTAGGGGGAAGACGTAACCTCCACGCCCATCTTTTCCATTTGTGCAATATACTCCAGTCGGGCGGTTTTGTCAAGTATCTTACGAAAACGAATGGTTACCGGATGTACTTTAGAAAGACCGGAAAGCATCCGAAGAGTCCTTTCTTTCCCATATTCTCCCACCCAGAGCTGTACCAGCCATAAAGGCATGGAATAAGTAATGCTCATCCACAATTCAGGCTCTTTCTCCTGATTGGGCCACTTTACGGAGCTTTTGTTTCTGGATAAATTTCTTAACACTCCATTGACAAAACCTTTCAGATTCTGGAACTTCCTCTTTGCGGCCAGCTTCACCGCCTCATTACAGACTGCGCTGTCCGGCACGCTGTCCATATACAGGATCTGATAGGCACTCATCCGCATCAGACACCGGATCAGAGGCTTCATCTTCTTAACCGGCACACTGGAAAACTGCTCCAGCACATAGTC
This sequence comes from Acetatifactor sp., assembly GCA_045124375.1. Taxonomy (GTDB): domain Bacteria; phylum Bacillota; class Clostridia; order Lachnospirales; family Lachnospiraceae; genus Acetatifactor. The sequence continues at coordinate 16,692 of JBGVLR010000077.1, read as the reverse complement.
CAGCTCTATCTTTCTCTCAATGGTGCCTTCCGCCAGACGCTTCATGAAAGCTTTCTCCTGGGCATCCAGATAATCATATTTATCCAGGACCGCCTTCATCAACTTATGAGAATATTCTTCGCTGCGTTCTATGGAAAGCAGCATGTCCAGAACGATTTCTCTGGTATTTTCCGCCATATGTTGTTATCGCCTTTCTTCGTTCATTTCTATATGCCCTGTTTACAGGCAAAATCATCACAGATTCCTTCGCCGCCGGCGCAGGTAACCTGATATTCGCATCAGTCATCCCGCCTGCGGTTGCCCCCGAAGAGCAGTATCAGACGAAGCAGCTGCAAAATGGAAGAAGCAGCCGCTGCCACATAAGTCAAAGCAGCCGCAGTCAATACTTTCTTACAACCGTTATTTTCCTGCACACTCAATAGACCGTACTGGTCAATCTTGGAAACTGCACGTCTGGAAGCATTAAATTCCACCGGAAGCGTGATCAGCTGGAACAACACTGCCAGAGAAAAGGCCCAGATGCCAATCTGAATCAATGTCTGATTCCAGCCCAGAAGCACGCCCAGGATGATCAGAGGCATTCCAAGATTGCTTCCGATATTCACAACCGGTACCAGTGAGGACCTGATCTTGATAGGCACATATCCCTTGGCATGCTGAATGGCATGACCGCATTCATGAGCAGCCACACCTACGCTTGTCACCGAAGCAGAATGATAATTCTCATAAGAAAGCCGGACGGTCTTCGTCCTGGGATCATAATGATCTCCTTTCCCATTTCTCAGGCATTCAATCTGCACATCGTATAAGCCTTCCTGGTTCAGAATCCTTCTGGCGGCATCTGCTCCCGTCAGCCCGCTCATGTTCCTGATTTTGCTGTATTTATTCATGGTACTGTTAACCAGTGCACTGGCACCCAGACAAAGTAACATGCCGATGATAACCAGCAGATAGGTAGGATCCCAGTACATTCCATATCCGTAATAACCCATATATAACATCTTATTTCCCTCCTAAGGCATAGCTTATTTCTGAAAAGCTTATTCCCCCAGCACTTCTCCTGCCTGCATCCGTACACCCAGCAGGAAATCATGGGCGCTCATGCGCTTCTTTCCTTCCAGCTGCAGACTATATACTTTCAGTATACCCTTTCCGGTACCGATTACTACACTATCCTTGTTGACTGCAAGGATTTTTCCGCAGGAAGCTTCCTTGGGTGCCTGTTCTTCAGCTACAGCCTCCCAGATTTTCAGCTGTTTGCCGTGATATGTGGTATATGCGCTGGGCCAGGGATTCATGCCGCGCACCTTCAACTCGATCTCATAAGCCGGTCTGGTAAAATCAATTTTACCCATTCCCTTGGTAATGATAGGCGCATAAGAACTAAGCTCTTCATCCTGAGACACCGGCTCCAGGCTGCCTGCTTCCAGAAGCGGCAATGCTTCCACAATGGCTTCCCCACCCAGGACCATCAGCTTATCATGCAGCGTCTCAAAGGTATCGGTTCTTTCAATATCAATTTCTTTCTGATAAAGCATCTCCCCTGTATCGATACCTGCATCCATCTGCATAATGGTGATACCTGTCTTCTCTTCACCCTGCAAAATTACGTTCTGAATAGGTGACGCACCTCTGTAGCCCGGAAGCAGAGAAGCATGAACACACAAACAGCCGTAAGGCGGCATATCCAAGATCTCCTGAGACAGGATCTGTCCAAACGCAGCCACTACAAAAACATCGGCCGGATAAGTCTTCAGCTGTTCTATTGCCTCCGGTGTCTTAATCTTCTTAGGCTGAAAAACCGGAATATTGTGGCGCAGTGCGCACTCCTTCACCGGCGGGAAAGTCAGCTGTCCGCTTCTTCCCTTCGCCTTATCAGGCTGGGTGACCACAGCGGTAATCTCATGACCTGCTGCGATCAACGCCTCCAACGCCCCCACAGCAAAATCGGGGGTTCCCATAAATACTATCTTCATTTATTCTTCCTCATCTTCCTCATCATAAGTCACATCCATCAGATCACCCTCTACCTTTTCCACATAGAGATGTCCGTCCAGGTGATCCAGTTCATGGCAGATGGCTCTTGCCAGAAGCTCAGTACCCTCCAGCTCGATGGGCTGCATGTTCACATCCAGTGCCACTGCTTTCACATAATTGGGCCTTGTTACCACTCCGGACTTACCAGGCACACTTAAGCAGCCCTCCTGACCGGTCTGTTCCCCGCTCATCTCCACAATTCTGGGGTTAATCAGGATATGAGGATCCTCTCCGGTGGTGTCGATTACCACAATCCTTTTCAAAATACCCACCTGAGGTGCTGCAAGTCCCACTCCGTTGGCCTCATACATAGTCTCCAGCATATCCTCGATCAATTCTCTGGTTCTCGGGGTCATCTGTGTTACCTCTTTACACACCTTTCCCAGAACCTCATCTCCCATTTCTCTGATATTACGAATTGCCATTTTCTTTACTCCTGCCTTTCTTCTTACGTTGTTTTCTTTCTGTGCTGTTTTGTTTTTCTTCACGCGCTATTTTGCTTCTTGCGTCATTTTCCTGTCCCGGTACCATCCTACATTACATTCATAGGGTCAAAGTCAAATTGTACAATCTCCCTTCCCTGATACTGGGACAGCTTTTCTTCCAGTACATCCTTTATCTGTACCAGTTTACCATATTTTCCATATTTTATATAGAAAACAAATCTAAAAATATCATTAATTCTTCCGATAGATGCCGGAGCCGGCCCCAAAATCATCATTCTCCGGGCCAATTCTTCCTTTTCATCTACGAACCCGGAAGCAATTTGGGCAAGCTGCGCTGCCAGTTCCATGCCGCTTTTCTCTTCCCGGGCAAAAATCTGCACCGCCAACATATGAGACACAGGCGGATATCCCAGCATTTCACGGTACAGGATCTCTTCCTGATAAAAGCTTTCATAATCCTGATTCGCAGCATGCACCACTGCATAATGCTCGGGCTGATAGGTCTGTATGACCACTTCGCCTTCTCCGGCGCCCCTCCCGGCACGTCCTGCGGCCTGGGTAAGCAGCTGGAAAGTACGCTCTCCCGCCCGGTAATCGCCGATGGACAGCGATAAATCTGCCGCCAATATTCCCACCAGGGTCACATTGGGAAAATCGTGCCCCTTAACAATCATCTGGGTTCCAATCAAAATGTCTGCTTCCCCATTGGAAAATGCAGATAAAATTTTCTCATAGCTGTCTTTTGTCCTGGTGGTATCCGCATCCATTCTCAAGACTCTTGCCCGGGGATATATCTCTTTCAGCTTATCCTCGATCTGCTGGGTTCCGGCCTTAAATCCAAGGATATATCTGGAACCGCACTTGGGACAGGTATTTACTTTCGGCTGTGCGTATCCGCAATAATGGCACACCAGCCTGCCATCCCTGTGCTCCGAAAGGGAGACATCGCAGTGCGGACATTTCATCACGTGGCCGCAGGCACGACAGGATATGAATCCCGCATATCCACGCCTGTTTAAGAAAAGCATGCTCTGCTCTCCCCTCTGCAGCCGGTCAGCCAGAAGCTCCTGCAGCTTGCGGCTGAAAATGGAACGGTTGCCCTCTCGAAGTTCTTCCCTCAGGTCCACGGTATGTACCCTGGGAAGGGTACCTCCTGTCAGTCTTTCCTTTAAAGTAAACAGCCTGTACTCTCCCGCCTCGGCTCTGTAATATGCCTCCAAAGACGGTGTTGCAGACCCCAGAACCAGGCTGGCGCCATGCATTCTTGCCACCTCTTTGGCAGTCTCTCTGGCGTGATATTTCGGGGTGCTTTCGCTCTTATAACTGCTTTCATGCTCCTCATCGATAATGATGATACCGATATTTGGAAAAGGAGTAAAAAGCGCCGACCGGGGGCCGATGATGACGTCGATTTCTCCTTTTTTGGCCCGCTCACACTGGTCATATTTCTCTCCCGCTGACAAGGTGGAATTCATGACGCTGACCCGGTCTGCAAATCGCCTGTAGAAACGAAGCAGTGTCTGATAAGTCAGCGCGATCTCAGGAATCAGTACGATTGCCTGTCTGCCTCTTGCCACCATCTGTTCCACCAGTTCCATATAGACTTCCGTCTTACCGCTTCCCGTGATGCCATGCACCAGATACGTACCTGTTTTCTCCCTGTCAAAATCCGCCAGCACTTCATCTACGATATATTGCTGCTGCCTGCTTAACTGCTTCTTTTCCCCGGACTGCTCACTATATTTGACCGGATTGCGGTAGGCGCTGTCTGTCACCACACGGATCAGCCCACTCTGCACAAGACCGTTGATCGATGCCCCGGATACGCCCAGCTTGCCAGTCACCCACTCATAAGGAATCCTTTCATTATCCAAAAGCTGCGTAAGCAGCCTTTCCCTTGCTGCCTGCTTCTTTCGCCCTGCCTCACCCAGAGCTGCTATCAGCGTCTCTCTGTCCGCAGTTCTTTCTATGGTGCGGTGTTCCAGCTGCTTTACTGTCTTCTTCGCAGGGAGCACCGTTTTAAGTGCCTGTATCATGGTAGAGCCGTAATTCCTCCGTATCCAGGCAGCCAGCCGGATCATCCTGGCTTCCACACCGGCACTGCTTTCCACGATACTATGGATTTCCTTCATTTTCAGCGGGTCGAACTTACACTGCTTCGTAAGCTCGATAACATATCCCTGAATCAGCCGGTTGCCCTTTCCAAACGGAATCTTCACACACATTCCTTCTTCCAGTACCTGCTCCAATCTGGCAGGAACCAGATATTGAAAGGGCCTATCCAGCTTTTCATGGGAGATATCTACTATGATATCCGCGTACAAATTATCATCCTACCTTCCTTCAAGTACTTCCCTGATCAGAACTCTCTCATCCATAGGGTATTTCACACCCTTTATCTCCTGATAATCCTCATGGCCCTTACCTGCCAGAACGATAATGTCTCCCGGCTGACCATGCTCGATGGCATAGCGGATGGCTTCCTTACGGTCACTGATTTCTACATATTTTCCATCTGTCTTAGCCATTCCCACCTTAATATCATCTATGATGTCCTGTGGCTCCTCAAATCTCGGATTGTCTGAGGTAATGATGGTCAGGTCCGCCAGCTTTCCGCTGACCTCTCCCATCTCATAACGGCGCAGCTTAGAACGGTTGCCGCCGCAGCCAAACAGACATACCAGACGATTGGGTTTGTATTCTTTCAACGTACTCAACAGGCTTTCCAGCGCCATGGCATTGTGGGCATAATCGATGAGCAGCGTAAAGGTATCCGATACCTTTACCATCTCAATCCTGCCCTTTACATGAGCTGCTAAAAGAGCCTTCTTAATAGCTTCTGCCGATACCTCAAAATGTCTGCAGATGGCGATGGCCGTCAGCGCATTGTACACGCTGAATCTGCCCGGTGTAGGTACTTCCACCTCAAAATCCATCAGTCCTTTCACCTGAAATGCCACACCCAGCTCTCCCGGCTTGTGCACCAGCCTCAGCTGCTCTGCCCTTAAATCTGCATTCTCGCCCATTCCAAAGGTCTCAATGGTACAGGTATGGCCTTCGATGACCTTTTTATAATGTACATCATCACTGTTGACGATACCTACTTTACACTGTTTGAAAAGCAGTCCCTTGCAGGCCATGTATTCTTCAAAAGAAGCATGTTCATTGGGGCCGATGTGATCCGGCTCCAGATTGGTGAAGATACCATAGTCGAAGATAAATCCCTGGGACCTGTGCATCATCAGCGCCTGTGAGGACACCTCCATAACCACCGTATCCATTCCGGCTTCCACCATCCGTGCAAAATATTCCTGCAGAAGATAAGACTCCGGCGTAGTATTGACTGCGTGAATGTGCTCTTCTCCGATGATCACTTCTATGGTTCCCACCAGACCTACTTTATGGCCGGCATTTTCCAGAATAGACTTTACCAGATATGCTGTGGTGGTCTTACCCTTGGTGCCGGTTACGCCGATGACCTTCATCTTCTCTGCGGGATGACCGAACCAGGCTGCAGAGATAAATGCCATGGCATAACGAGTGTCAGCAACCTTCAATACCGTTACTGCTTTATCCTCCACACCTTCTACGTCCTTTGATACCACAAGGACGGCTGCACCATTTTCCGCCACCTGGGCTGCTGCCTGATGGGCATCGAAGTTGGCTCCGCAGATACATAAAAAGAGACAGCCCTCTGTTACCTTACGGGAATCGTATACCACTCCTGTAATTTCCTTCTCCAGGGTACCTTGTATCAGTTCATAATCTAATTTTTCTAATAACTGTGTAAGCTTCATATCACTCCCCACTTTCTTGACTCTCTGAAGTGTTCCAGTATATTTTACTCTATTTGGAGCGATTCTACCACCCCTAAAAAAAATTTGATGATACTTTTATTGGTTGGGCGTTACAGTTCATTCGTCAGCTATAGGCAGGAAAAGCGCATGCTCGCAGGCGGCTTTTCCTGCCTGGGCTGACGAAGGGAGCGCCATAAGCTTTAAAGCAGAGTATTTGAAGTTGCTGATTCCAGTTGCATTCTTCCTTACATAGTCAAATATATTCCTCCAGGAAAAATTATCTGAAGAATGCAATCAACATCTACCCATAGGGGGGATATATTCTGGTTCATGGTAAGAGAGAATCTAAAAGAATGCATACGGTGTTCTACCCATAGGGGATATGTTCAGGCCTATGGTAAGAAAAAATCTGAAGAATGCATCCGGTGTTCTACCCATAGAGGATATATTCCGGCCTATGGTAAGAGAGAATCTAAAGGAATGCATCCGGTGTTCTACCCATAGAGGATATGTTCCGGTTCATGGTAAGAGAGAATCTAAAGGAATGCATTCGGTGTTCTACCCATAGGGGATATATTCCGGCTCATGGTAAGAGAGAATCTAAAGGACACGGGGAGTTCTGCCCCTATGGGGCAGAATTACCCGTGTCCTTTACCGGAATATACAAATCCTTTCCCATCATTCCTCAATATCCACAAGCGCCCCGACAAAAAACGGCAGATTGTTCTCACAATCAACCAGCATGTACACAAAGGGGCGGTCCAAATGCACCGTTTTGGGATCTTCCGCATAGATTGCTGCGCCTTCTGCCATTTCCACCACCGTAGCGGCCCCGGCCTTTGTCCCTTTCTCTCCTACAGAGATAAAGGTCTTATGCAGCACACGGCTGATTGCGATATTGTTGTTTGCAATTGTGCCCAGCCCTGTAAAATCTGCTTTACCCCCGTCAAAGGCGTCCGGCATTCCCATACCGGCAAGAATTTCGCTCATCTCTGTACTATATTCGGTCTCAAACTTGGGGATTGCCGCATCCACCCCCGTTCTCACGGGATTTAAAAGCAGTTCGTTCAAATGCTCACCGGTCAGACAGGCCACGTAATCCGCCACACTGATTCCTTCCCTTGGCATCAATGCTACAAATGCATACGCGCGGTCATCATAATATTTTATCAGGCCGGTAGCATTCTCATCCTCCAGATACCAGTATTCATCGGAGTACATCATCTGCACTTTCTTTTCTTCTCCCGACGCGGTCGTAAAGATGCCTTCCCTCACCTGAGATGCTTCATAAGTATCCTGCCATTCTGCCTCAAAGGCCAGCGCATTGACCAGATACATCAGCGCGTCCTCCGGAATTCGTTCCAGGATTTCGGGAATCATGCCATCTGTGTTGTCCTTTACCCAATTGTTGATGGCTTTCAGCGTGGCATCATCGAACTTTGTTTTATAGATATCTGCATCATAATAGTCAGCATTTGTCTGGAGAAAGTCCTGCTCTATCACAAAATTCTCGTCATCCAGAGCCCAGATGGAATTAGCCAGACTCAGCTTATAAGTCTTCTCCTCCGGTAACTGCTGCATGTATGTATGCAGATAAGTATTCAGCTCAGAAATAGGCATTCCGAGAACTGTCTCCATCTGCGAAAGCGTCTCTTCTCTGGCACCATTGGCAGTCATGGCAAGGGCATTTAGGACAGACAGAGGCGAAATCAGCGTATTTTTCTCCTCTTCCAGACTTGCCCTAAAGAGTCTGACTGCAAAGTCTGTTACTGCCACGTTTCCTGTTTCCATAGAAGTCTCTGCCGCCACTTCTTTCGGGGTGACAGCATCCATCAGATTCTCCTGTTTTGTCATGCTGCAGCCGGTAGATGATACCATAATAACCGCTGCCAACATACCTGCTCCTACCTTTGAAAATACATTCTTCCTCATTCCCGTTCCTCCCTTCCCGTCTTTCCATTCACCCTGCATTATCTAAAATAGCAATCATCTGCTCAAACACATTACTCTCCATCTGCACACAGGCATCCTTTATTCCCTGAAATCGAACATAGCCACCCTTATATAACCTCATGTGAACCGTCATTCCATCCTTCATTCTGAAAAACAGATGATAAATCTCACGGTCGTAGATATTCCTTTCTCCCTCATCCAGAGGTACATCCTCCGTCAGGATAAACGGTGCCTCATTCACCGCCTTTACAAATTGTGCAATTTCTTCCCCATACTCTTCTGAAAGCAGGATGGGTTCGCCGATACTCTGGTTCCAGTCACTCCTGGTCTGATATTCCACAGCTTCATAATTTCCCGTAAGATGAAGTCTGTCTTCAAATAAATCTTCACCGGTTTGCAGAGAAATATCATTATCATTTATAAAAATATGCACGGAATCACTTTCTCTTTTCATACACAGCATAAAAGTAGGATCATATCCATTCACTGCATAGAAATCACCCGAAATGCTTCCGGCAAGTTCCACATAACCGTCCTTTGTCGTCCACTCATCAATGGATCCTGTTGCTGTTCCCAGATACTCCCCTACAAGCTTCGTTCCATCACTGATCCTTTCACACTCAACATAGGATCTCCCCTGATAGATAAAGAACGCCAACATATCCATAAGCGCCTGATCATCTCTGTTCAGATTCACTTCTCTTTTGGGGATCACAACGCCCCCTTGACCGGCCTCTGCTGCCCCTTCCATCACATCCTCCGGCATAGCTGCTGCCTGTGAAGATGCCACTGCCACTCTTTCTGATTCCTGTGCTTTCATGCCTTCCGTGCTGCCTTCCCGTCCGGGAAGCAGCCTTTCATGGTTCAATGCCGCAGCTGCCACCATTACACAGAAGCATGCTGCCAGAGTTCCCCATTTCAGCCATTTTACCCCGGTTCCGTTACCGGTTCTCTTCCGTGCTCCTCCTGCTCTTTTCTTCTCCCGTAAAACTTCCACAGCCTCTATCATATCGTCATCCAGCAGATTCAGCGCATCATGCAGCAATTCCCTCCTCATATCTCGAACCCCTCCTTTTCCAGATAAGACTTCAAACCACACCTGGTTCGGTACAGCATGCTCTTTGCCTTGGATTCGCTCATGCCGCAGTAAGCCGCCACCTCTTTTAACGGATCCAGAAAATAATATCTTCCGATAAAAGTATTTCTCGCTTCCTCAGGCAGAGTCTGAAGGAAGTCATTAATGGCTTTGGCAAGCAGCCGTACATCCACTTCAGCTTCCGTCACATTTCCCTGAGAAATACAGTCCTCCAGCTCAGAAAGTGACACAGCATACTCCGATGCTTTTCGCTTTTCCCGGTGACGCCTGCGGAAAATATCGATTGATACCCGCCTGGTGATTTTTCCAAGATATGTAGATAAAATCTGCGGTTTATGAGGCGGCATGGAGTTCCACGCATCCAGGTAGGTGTCGTTGACACTTTCCCTGCTGTCTTCCAGATCGGCCAGAATGTTATATGCTATTTTGGTAAGATAACGGCCATATTTCTGCTCTGTCTCACGAATCGCCGCTTCATTTCGCTGCCAGTATAGGTCAACGATTCTTTCATCCTGCATGGGCAGACCCCCTTGGTAATATACTTTGTACTGATCCATCAGTGCTTTCATCTTATATCTCGTCAAAACAGGTATGTTGGTTTTACTATTGAAAAATAAAACCATAAAAAGAACGCTCGTCATAATCCCGAAACTCTCGAATCTTCAGATGAAACACCTTTTCAAGCAGCCCGCTTTCCAGTAAATTTCCCGGGGTATCATAAGCCAGACTCTTCCCGGACTCCATAAGAAGCATTCTGTCTGCATATTGGAGCGCCTGATTCAGGTCGTGAAGAACTGCAATAACCGTTTCGCCCTGCTGCGTCAGGCTCTTTAGAAGCTCCAGAAGTTCCAGCTGGGCGGGGATATCCAGATAAGTAGAGGGCTCATCCAGAAGAAGAAGCTCACTCTGTTGTGCAAGTGCCATGGCAAGATACGCTTTCTGCCGTTCTCCTCCGGAAAGCTCCTGCACCGATTCCTCCCGCAGCTCATAGATGCCCATCTGCTTTAACGCCTGTGTTACAATCTGCTTATCTTCCTCTGAATATTTTCTGGGATACCCCATATACGGAAAACGTCCATGCATCACCATTCTTTCCACAGATAAGCTGCTTTCGCTCCGCTCCTGTGGCAGGTACGCAATCCGCTTTGCCAGTTCCTTCCTGCTCCATTCCCCGAAAGGACGCCCGTCCAGCAGAATGCTTCCCTCCAAAATACCGGTCTGCCCCATAATGGTCTTAAGCAGCGTGGATTTTCCGCTGCCGTTGGGTCCTACAATAACAGTCAGTTCTCCTTTTTCAGGCTGAAAAGGAACCTGATGCAGGACGTCTCCATAGCCATATCCGGCAGTCAGATTCTTACATTCTAACATGTCTTTTCCTCCTCTTCTGACGTAATAAAAGATGCAGGAAGAAGGGCGATCCCAGGAAAGAAAGTACTACTCCCGTAGGAATCTCGTAAGGCGGTACCAGCGTCCTTGCCGCCAGGTCACAGAGCATGACGAAAAAAGCCCCAAACATCGCCGAAAACGGTATCAGATACCTGCACTCCTCCCCCACCAGCCGTCTGGCAATATGAGGGGCGATCAATCCTACAAATCCCAGCAATCCCGCAAAGCTGACGCTGGCTCCGGCCAGTACCGCCGCCAGAAGCAGAAAAATCATGCGAAACAGCTTCACATTCAGTCCTACAGAGGAAGCAACGTTTTCTCCCAGAGACAATACCTCCAGTTCATTTTGCAGCAAAATCACAACCACGATGGCTGCCACGATCAGGACACCTGCAGGCCACAAGATTTTGCTGTTCAGGGAACTGAATCCCCCCAGTCGAAAGCTGTACGTTCCGGTCAGCGTATTCTCACTGATAGTATGTATCACATCCGAAGCCGCATTCAGCAGACTGTTGACGCAGACACCTGCCAATACTAACGTCACTTTGGAAGCACCCGTCCTGCGGGCCAGAAAATAGATAAAAAGCACGGCTCCCAAAGCCCCCAGAAACGCTGCAAAAGGCACCGCTCTGTACGCATACGGAAAAAGGGCACTGCAAAGCACCACCGCAAAGCCTCCCCCGGCATTTACCCCAATGATATTCGGCCCCGCCAGTGGGTTCTGCAATACATTCTGAATCACCGCACCGGACACTGCCAGGCCTGCTCCTGCCAGTCCGCAGGCTATGACTCTTGGCAGTCTGACATAGAGAATGATATTCCCTGCCGTTCCTGCATCCCGCCCGCACAGTACTGCCACAACGTCAGCGAATGATACCCCCACCGCGCCCACTAAAATACACACAGGTATCATGAAAAGAAACAGCAGAAAAAGGCAGAGCAGCCTCTGCCTTCTTTTGCCGTTCCTGTCACAGCTTTTCTGATTTCCGGTCATCTCTACCGTTTTCTTCCTCCAACTACGGCCGGTCATTCCTTCTCTCCTTCCGGGTATAAAATATCTGCAAGCATTTCATAGCTTTCTGCCCATCTTTCATTGGGCTTATTATGAAACAAGTCCTTGGGAAGGACATAGTAATTCCCCTTCTGTATGGCACTTAACTTCTCCCATGCCGGATTGTCTGCAAGAGTTACCTGCACCTGACGCAAAGCAGCCTCCATATCATCTCCCATAGTTGTCACGAAAATATAATCAGGATCTGAGAGAATTACTGCCTCCAGACTCACTTCCTCCGCAAACAGATTTCCGGAATCCGCCACATTCTCACAGCCTAAATCTTTTAACATCTGTCCGGTCATGTTATCGCTGCCTTTGGCTTTTACCCCGGAGGAATAAGCCCGAAGCAACAGTACCCTGGGATGACTGTCATCCTGCCTGTTCACCTGCGCTTCTACCTCTTGGGCTACCTTTTCGCCGTATTCCTCATACCGTTCCTCCTGTCCTGTCAACCGGGTGAACAGCTTTAACGCCTCCAGGTAATCTTCGAAGCCCTCCACAGACAGATAAATACTCTTGATTCCCAGCTTGTCCAGAGTATCTTCCAGTGCTAAATGTCCGGTCAGCTCTGCCGACAAGATTGCTATGTCCACATCGGCCTGTGCAATTACCTCTGCATTGGGCGTCTTCAAGGAACCGGCATTTACCGTTGCCTCCGTGATCCCGCTGACAGCATCACTGCCTTTCTCCCGGGCCAGTTCAAAGGCATCCTCCGTGGCAACCGTTAATTCGCCGCCTGCCAGGACCCATATCTGTGCAAGGCTGCCGCTTAACACAGCAACCTTGTATTCGCCGTTTTGAATCTGCTCCCATTCTTCCGCTGTGAAGTTTACCCGGCGCTGAAGCGCATCTGTGAAGGAAAGCGGTGCAGCTTCCGGCAATGCATTCTCCTGATATGTCCCCTGATTTTCACTCAAAATACTTTCTTCCTGCTGTCCGCTTTCTGTCTTGCCGGCTTCGCTGTTCCCTGCGCACCCGGTCAGTGCCAGAAAACACCCGGCCAGCACCCAGGCGATTCTTCTATAATGTCTCACGCCAATTTACTCCATTCCTCATTTTTCTCTTGCTTCATTCAGCCATTCTTCCAACAGGTTCAGGTTCTCATCGGAATGCTCGATTTCCCTGGCATACCGATAGGCAATCTGAATGCAGTCCTCCCAGGAAAACTGCCCTTTTTCAGCCCATCTTGCCATAATCAGCTCCCGAATCCACCTCACCGAGAATTCTGCCAAGGCAAATTTGCTGTAAATCCAGTCATCATACACCGCCCCACAGAAATAGGTGTACAGGAAAAACAGAAACAGATTCTCTGAAAACAGCGCCCAATCTGCCTTCCGGGTACCGTCACAATATGCCTCGAATTCCAGACAGATTCTCTGATATGTATTCTCTCCCTTTTCATACAATATCATCCAGGTATGCTCCAACATCTCGGACCATTCCGGCCTCAGTCTCTCCAAACGACCGAAAACCGTGTATTCGCGACATGCGGCCGTATAACGTGACTCGCTTCTATCGGACATACCGGTTCGCCGGGCAGCGCCCATATCGCAAGTACTATCTGTACCATCTGCACTATCTGCACTATCTGCACTATGGACAATATCTGTACTATCGACAATATCTGCTCTATCGACAATATCTGCACCACTTGCAATATCAGTGACCCGGGTATCCCCCTCCCGCTGCGCTGCATCCCGAAACTGCGCGATCACGCCATCTACATCATAATACCGTTCCTCATCGATACAGCCCTGCATCTGTTCCGCCATCTGCCTTGCAGCTTCTATGCGCTGCTCCATAGCCAGATTCCTGTTTTGCAGGATATCGAACATCACAGCCCGGGCATCCTCCAGCTGTGTGAACATAAGGAGATCAAAATCCTCGAATTCCTCTTCCAGTTCTTCCTCTTCGTCCGTCTCCTCTTCCACCAGCCGAAGCGGCTCCCTGCATCTCAGAATCATCTCAGCCGCCACCGGGCAGGAAAGAGACAGAGACAATTCTCTCAGTCCCTCATATTCCTCCACGTGTCTCGGATACATCCGACAGGTTTTACACAGCGCATCCTTTCCCAATTCTTTATAGAGGTCACACAGATTATTCTCATCCAGGAAACTGCATCTTCCTTTCCTCTGCCGAAAAATCCCTTCTTCCCAGTCTATGGAAGCATAGAGCCTGTTTCCGAAAGGCCCGCGCTCCTGACTGTATTTTTCCAGTGAATCCTCATCAATTACGATCTGCCACCCGGCACAACAGGTATCAGGGCACCGGTCTGCCGTACACTGAAAATCATCATAATAATGAGGCTTTACGTATCTCATATCTTTCTTAAGTCCACCCTTCTGTTCCTTCGGTACAATGCTGCTGTCACAGCCAGTACCAGAACCGTTACCGCTCCCAGACACAAGTTGGTCAGGCTTTCCGGCAGAATAAAGATAAGTATCATAGGCACGATTCCCGAAGCCATGCTGATCAGCATGGACACCAGCATCGCACCGCTCTGCTTTACTGCCGCAGCCTCCGTTTCCCAGTCAAAGAGGGGCATTTTCAGATTAATAGTAATACCAAGCACGGAAAAAAGCAACAGGTAAGCCAAAGGTATTACAAAAATCCACACATAGCCCAGAACCGTAGTCTTCACCGCCACCAACAAAATCAGGTCGGATACCAGCAGACACGGCAGTCCCACCGTCAAATTTACCAGAATTTTACTGTCCAGAATCTGAGCCGTGGTAACGGGCAGACTTTTGACCAGCCACCACTGCTTTCCTTCCATAGAAATAGAGCTGACTGTGGTGGAACCCATGCCGCAGATCATAGCCAACACAAACGGAAGAAACCTTCCCACCAGCCCCGGTATTTCCAGCATTTCTTCCATTTTCTCTACACCCGCTGTCAAAATACCTGCGGCCAATACCACAATCAGCAGATAACCGATGAGCGTATTCATCACATAAAGACCGGAGGCAAAATAGCGCTTAATTTCCCTGAAATATAATGCTTTCAGCTGACTGCTTCCTTTCAGTCCTTGAAGCCTGTAATTTCCCAAGGATTTCTGAGCGCGCAGTGCCCGGCTGATCTTCTGAAAGTTTCGTTGCACCAGGAAAATAAACGCCGCAGTGGGTACCACAGATATCAATAAATATCCCACAAAAGCTGACAGGCTGCCATCCATCACTGCTTTCCCAAACCATTTTGCAGGAGGATAAATACTGTTAATCGCCATCTCCAGCATATCCGCCATCTCTTTTATCATCGCTTCATTCTGCGGAATACTGCCTTCCATCTCCAGCGATGCACTCTTGACTGTCACAATCACAATAAATCCTATGGTCAGCCCAAGAGTCAGCACGGTGTTGATCAGATTCCTGTGCTTTATCCGTGAACTGACTGCCGTAACCAGCGCCCCGATAACGCAGGCCGCCGTCATCGGCAAGAGAGGTATCAGTAAAGTTCCTGTCATCATGCTGAAAAAGAACCACAGCCCGGGCTTCCTAAACCATGCATACACCCCTGCTGCCGGCAGCATAACAACCAGACACATTCCTATGTTCTGCACATACATATTCAGAAATCTGGACAACACGATGGATGACTGCCTTACCGGAAGCGCAGTCAACATTTCATAAGAAACCGTATCAAAAAGTATACTCCCCGCTTTAAATGCGGTAAAAAAGAAAATCAGCATACTGATGACAGTGAGCAAATACGCCGGGAGCACCCGCTCCATCCCTATCAAAACCAGTCCATAGCTCAGAGCTCCTGTATATCCCCCCAGAATCACTCCCAATATAGCATAAGTAACCAGCAGCAGACGCAATCTGTTCTTCTGCTTCTTATCACCACTGAACCGGATCTGATTGATTCCAAGGACGTTCCTCAGACTTATCGTTGTCAGCAAACGAACCTCTCTCCACATTTTAGTCCGCCTCCAATTCCATAAATAAAGCTTCCAAAGAGTTATCTCCGATGACTTCCTGCGTCCGTCCCGATACCACAAGCTTTCCTTCCTTGATGATTGCCACCTTCGTACAAAGCTTCTCTGCCACCTCCAGCACATGGGTGGAAAAGAATATGGCAGTGCCTTCCCGACAGACCTGACGCATAACATCCTTTAATAATACCGAAGCCTTGGGATCCAGCCCCACAAAGGGTTCGTCCAGAATCATCAGGGACGGTCTGTGGAGCAGTGCAGAGATAATCGCCAGCTTCTGCTTCATTCCATGAGAATAGGAAGAAATCAGATCTCCCAGTGCAGGCATCAGTTCAAACATTTCCCCGTATTTTCGGATGTTTTCTTCTCTTTCAGAAACCGATACCTGAAAGATGTCCGCAATAAAGTTCAGATACTGAATCCCCGTCAGATATTCATACAGGTCAGGATTGTCCGGAATATAGGCAATCTTTCGCTTGCAGGCAAGTTGATCCTTCCTCACAGAGATTCCATCCACCAGAATCTCTCCTTCCTCAAAGTCGATGATGCCTGTCACTGCCTTAATCGTTGTTGTTTTGCCTGCTCCGTTATGACCGATGAAACCATAGATATCTCCGGGGGCAATTTCCAGATTCAGATGATCCACGGCTTTCTTGCCTCCGGGGTATGTTTTGCATAAATTCTTTATTTGTAACATGTACTTCCCTCCTGTATGCCGTTGTATTAAAATATCTTAATGATATCATTTTGATATCTTCCATTATAAGTAATTTTTGATAGGATGTCAATACTTCCCGCTATATCTGTTACTGTTCACTCCGCGCCATTCGCAAAGCATCGCAGATGCTTTTAGTCGCAACCTGCGGTGCTCTCCGCCGCTTTGCGGCTACCTTTGCTCATAAACCGGCGCTCCCTTCGTCAGCCCAGGCAGGAAAAGCCGCATGCAAGCATGCGCTTTTCCTGCCCGTAGCTGACGAGTGAACTGTAAC
>JBGVLR010000076.1:0-3262 GCA_045124375.1 Acetatifactor sp. | reverse complement strand
GTCTGAGATCCATACCCATTACGTAGAAATCGTGGAGAAGGCGGATAAATCAGAAATTAATAAGGCCAGAAGAAAAGCAAATGAGTATAACGCATCGATCGTCCCCGGTGCCATGGTGGAGGAATCCTTTACCCAGGAAGCGATGCTGGCAGCTGCGGAAGACTATGATAACCAGCTGAATTTGGGCGGAGACGGAATCATGGGATACGTTGAGATCCCTTTGATCAAAGTTAACCTGCCAATCTATCATGGTACGGATTCAGAAACGTTGGATGCGGGCATCGGTCATCTGCTGGGCACATCTCTTCCGGTGGGGGGTAACAGCACACATACCGTTCTTACCGCACATTCCGGCATGGCCAATCAGAAGCTTTTTTCTGATCTGGATAAGCTCAAGAAAGGTGACGTTTTTTACCTGCGGGTTCTGGATGAGAATCTTGCCTATCAGGTTGCTGAGATCAATACGGTTCTCCCGCATGAATCAGAGCTTCTGGAGATCACGGAAGGAGAGGACTATTGCACGCTTGTGACGTGTACTCCATTTGGGGTCAATACCCACAGATTGCTGGTACGGGGCACAAGGATGCCCTATGAGGAAGCGGAAGAAATCGTAGAAGAGCAGATCCAAACGGAAGAATTACCGACATCCACCTGGGTTGAACAGTACATCCTTGGTTTAATCTATGGCAGCGGTGCAGTCATTCTGATGGGTGTCGCTTACCTGATCTACCGATTCAGACGGAGGGGAAAATATGAGGAAAGCTAGAGCGCTGCTTATTTTTCTCACTGTGCTTGTCTTTATTGCCGGTCTTTCTGTTTTTTCATACCCGTTTATCAATGGACTTCTGGTGGATTATAAAATAAAAATGCATGCAGAAGAGTTCTTGAGCTGGGTGGAAACAGACCGTTATATCCCATCACCATCTGAAAGCCAGGTGATCCTGGAGCCGGAGATATTTATCCCGGAAGAATATCCGGAACTATGGGTAGACATGCAGGACTATAATCTGGAGATCTACAGGACTGTTCAAACGAATCTGGATGGGAAAAGTGCATATGAAGAACCCAGCTTTATTTTGGCGGATTATGGCCTTGAGACTGAGATCTTTGCTGTCCTCTCCATACCCGTTTTGGAAATTGAAATGCCTGTTTACTTAGGGGCCACGAGTAAACACATGGCCGACGGCGCCGCTGTGATGAGCCAAACCAGTATCCCAATCGGCGGGGAGAACACAAATGCGGTCATTGCCGGCCACAGAGGCTGGAACGGTGCCCATTATTTCCTTTATATCAATAAGCTGAAAGAAGGCGACCGGATAACGATAACCAACGTCTGGGAAACCCTTACCTATGAAGTCAGTGAAACCAAGATCATCATGCCTAATGAAGTGGAGAAGATCCACATTCAACCGGACAGGGATCTGGTAACGCTGCTGAGCTGTCATCCGCCAGGATCCGGAGGAAAGCAGAGATATCTGGTTATTTGTGAAAGGATAGAAAATGAATCTGATACTGAAATCAACGATCAATAAGAAGCGCCGGGAGTTCGATACCCTCAGCACTGGAAAAACGATTCCTGGAGCTCTTCAGGATAATGTCACGGAGTTCCGGGATGTGCCCTATATTCAGGATGGGGATCGAGCCCATATGCTGGATATTTACAGTCCCATCTGCCATGCAGATCAGGTATCTGTGATCGTCAATATCCATGGAGGCGGCCTTATCATGGGGAATAAGGAATTCAACCGTCATTTCTGCCTCAGTCTGTGTAACCACGGCTTTCTGGTGTTTTCTATAGAGTACCGCCTGTGTCCCGAGACGACGGTATTTGGACAGCTTCAGGACATCGCCGCAGCCATGAACTACATTGATAAGATGATCCCCAAGTTCAAAGGAAAGCCGGGGATCGTACATATGGTAGGGGATAGTGCAGGAGCTTTTCTGGCGCTCTATACGGCTGCGATCCAGCGAAATCCCATGCTGGCACGAACTGCAGGTGTGCGGCCATCTTATCTGGAGATCCAGTCCATGGCCCTGATCAGCGGCATGTTCTATACCACCAGGAAAGACAGTATCGGTCTGTTTCTCCCGAAGGCACTTTACGGAGAAGGGTATAAGAAACATCCGTTCTATCCGTTTCTTGACCCTTCCGTGCCTGCAGTGGGACTGTCTCTGCCGCCTTGTATGCTGATCACCAGTAAGAAAGATAAACTCTGCGGGTATACCAAAGACCTGGCAGCAGCGCTGCAACGTTGCGGTACACCCTGTAAACTGAAAAACTACGGAGATGACCCGCATCTATACCATGCTTTCTGTGTATTTGAACCGGAATTGCCGGAAAGCAGGATGGTCATCCATGATATTTGCCTGTATTTCCGGGAGAATTAACTATTTTACAATTGGAGGAATATAAAATGAAAACCAAGATTATCAAAGCTGTAAGTGTTGTTGCCGCAATGGCCTGTCTTCTGTGCTTCCCCGTAAAAGCTTCTGCTACCGCGCAGCAGGGCACCAATGGTACTGAACTGGAAGTGGTTCAGGCGCAGCAGCTGGAAATCCAGCTGGGCCAGGCCTGGACCGGTGTAGAGTTCCAGCTCCGTACCGATGCCGGTAAATATCCGGATGCCATCCCTGTGGGTGAGGACGGCGTGTTGCGGGTGGAAATCGGCGGCAGTGAGAACTATCTGCTGACCTGCCTGGCTTCGCAGGTGGAAGTTCCCACCCCTGAGGATCTGGAGGAAGTAGAAGAGACTGCAGCTCCTGAAGAAACCATTACTGAAGGTACCGAGGAGATTGGGAGTGAGAGCACGGAAGCCTCTGAGGATACCCAGGAAGCATCCGAAAATACTGATGCCACCGAGGTAACCGTCGAGGTTACAGATCCTGCTGAAGACCAGGGCCCTGCCATGATCGGTGATGTTCCCGTTGCCCATGTGGTCATTTTCGTTGGCGGCCTGGTCATTGCCATCGCACTGCTGGTGTTTATGCAGATGCATCAGAAGAACCGTCAGGCGGCAGAAGCCGAAGAGGATGATGACGGAGTTTAAACGAAAATGAGTCTGGAAGTTCGGTGAAACTATAAGTTATTAATAAAAAGTAAACTATTTAGATATATAACCGATAGTTATTGACAACGGTATATACTCATGCTAATATAAACTCAAGGCAGGGGCTTGCACCCAGGTCATCGGTACGCCGGAAGAGCTCCCGACGTCAGACGTCACCAGAGGGTGTGCGGAAATCGGTGCGGACGACAGCGATG
>JBGVLR010000075.1:0-41415 GCA_045124375.1 Acetatifactor sp. | reverse complement strand
CCGATATTTTGACCGCATATCAACCCGAAACGCTATCCTCCATCTGCTTATTGGTATAGGATTTGGGGAAATATTTTCTCAGGGCATCAGTTTTGAAAGTAACCTTGCCTTGTTCCTCCTTTTTGATTTCATTCATAATGTCGCACATAGCATCCAGAGTACACTCGCCCTCCTGTGCGAGCTTTTTGATTCTCTGTGCCTGCGAAAGAGAAGGTGTAGTCTGGGCATAGTCCATGGCAGAAAGAAAATCCTGCTGTTCTTCTCTCGCCAGATAGGAGAGTTCTACCGCAGGATTAAACTTGAGCTGTCCGTTATCCACCATGTCTAACAGTTCAGGAATAAGCTCTGTCAGACGGATATATCGCTGGACCTGTCTGCCACTCTCACCGCTGTCAGCGCCGACCAAATCGGCAGCTTCCAACTTCCCGACAACTTGTCGGGAAGTTAAATCCGACCTTTCGCCTTGGTGTTTAATGGCACCCAGTTTCATACTATACGCAAAAGCTCGTTCACTCGGCAAAATCGTTTCTCTCTGTAAATTGGCATCGACCATTAAAATGATAGCGGCATCATCGTCCATTTCACGGACAATAACCGGCATGGTCTCTTTTCCCGCAAGTTCGGATGCACGATGTCGCCTGTGACCAGAAATGATTTCATAACCACCGTCCGGGTCAGGACGTACAATAGCAGGAGTGAGAACACCGAAGTCTCGGACGCTCTCAGCCGTTTTCATCATTTCCTCATCGTCTACCACTCGGAACGGATGTCCCTCAAAGGGGTGTAACTCAGAAAGTGGAATTTCCTGTACTCGTTCCTGCTGGGCTTCAACTCGTGACTGGTCAGTAGAGAAAATATCATCGTACCCCTTCAAGCTGATGTTTGCGCCTTTTTTCTGCATTGTGTAACACCTCCTTCGTCAGAACTTTATAGGCTTCGGCAACTTTGCCTTTGGGATCGTGCTTAAAGATACTGGTTCCCTCGGCGCTGATTTCCTCTGCACGGACAGAACGGGGAATGTCTGTCTTGTAGACTTTCAGCTTACCACCGTAGCTTTCACGGATAAGGTTGCTGATGTCTTTGGAATAATTTGTTCTGCTGTCCACCATCGTCAGAAGAATACCTTCGATTTTCAGCTTGGGATTGATCTGTCTTTTGACCTTGTTGACGGTTTCGAGCAACTGTTCCAAGCCCTTTGCGGGAAGATACGCCGCCTGAACGGGTATCAGCACATTGTCGGCAGCTGCCAACGCATTTACAGTCAGCATACCCAGAGAGGGCATACAGTCCAGAAGGATGAAATCATAATTCTGTTTGACCGTATCCAGGTACTGACGGAGAATGGTTTCTCGGCTCATGGCGTTTACCAGAGAAACCTCCAAGCCAGACAATTCGATATTGGCGGGCATATAGTCCACACCTTCGGGATGTCGCAGGATTCCTTCTCCTGGAGCAATCGGCTTCTCCGTGATGATCTTTCCCATCATATCCGAAAGGGTGGGGGACAACTCATCAGGATATGGGTTCCCAAGACTGACGGTTAAGGATGCCTGGGGATCTGTGTCTACCAACAGAACCCTTTTGCCCTCCATAGCCAATCCGACACCTAAGTTTTCACAGGTTGTTGTCTTACCCGTGCCGCCTTTTTGGTTTACTACTGCGATGACGGTCGCTTTTTTCGACAATTCTCGTCACCTCGCTTTCTTCTTTTGATTTGCTTCAACATTTACCACCTCCCTCCAAGTTTTCCCGAAGCCATATCATGCCTTACATGTGCATCATAGTGGGCATCTATGGTGTACGGGGCATTGTATATCGAAGCAAGTAGATACTGCTTGATATTGCGAACCTCTGTTGTGTTCTCTTTGAAACGATCCATTACAAACCTGATGTGTTCAGAATCCAGTTTCATAAAGGTACTTCGGACGATTTCTACCGGCTTATCATCGCTGGCTATTCGTATCTGTTTACGGTTGCTGCACATCACTTCAACGATAAGTCTGAGAATCAGTTCAAGAATTTCTTCATCATGCCGGAAGTCCTGCTTCAGATATTCCATCTCAAGCTGATCGTAAAAATACTCATAATATCGGGTGAACTCTCCGGTCCCGTCGGCTTCCTGTCCGTGAAAAACGGAAGAAAGGAAAGGATCAGTATCACTAAATTCAGTATTTTTAATATCAGTATTATTACATTGTGATTTTGGCAGTTCTTGAGTTGTGATTTTCATTGTTCCAGAATTGTGATTTTCACAATTCAAGAGTTGTGAATCCACAGCAGAAATAAAGTTCTTCACATAGATCAGATTGGGTTTTCCCAACCCCTGACGTTTTCGCTCGATCAATCCTGCTTTCTTCTCAAGTTCGCTGAGTAGCTTTATAGCCTTTTGTTCAGCACAGTTCAAAGCCGACTTTGCTTCGTCGATTGTGAAGATGATATATACACGACCGTTTTCATCTATCCATCCATTCCTGGCAGATAAACTCATGCGATCAAGCAATATACCATACAACATCTTGGCATCGGCAGAGATGTTCCAAAATCTCTCGTTCGTGAATAACACCTTCGGAACTCGATAGAATGTGAACAGTTCAGATTGCTGACCGTAGAAGTAATCATACGTCACTCATTTTCACCACCTCTTTCTGCGGGAAATTTTCTTTTTCCAGAGGGGAGATGCGGAATGTTGTGTCTTTTAATCCATACGGACAGCGGACAAAATAACAGGAACGATACCTCCAGCGAGGTTGATGATACTCACAATCTCGACAGCTTTTAGGCTTTTGGCAACGGACACGCTCATACTCATACATATCAACGCACCCCCACTTCCTTCAAAATCTTCTTGGTACACCAACCGATGCAGGGATGATCTCGACCATAAGGGCAACCATCACATTCGGACTTCGGTTTTTTGGGTACAGAGATTAAGTAGTAGCATTTATCTTCACCCAGACAGCAGCCCTTTTTGTTATTTCTCCAGAAATGGCAGTAACGGCAGTCGTTTGGCTTGTCGGGGGAATAAGAAATCTTACTCAAAAATCAAACCTCCAATCTTTTTAGATTTACCCGTGGATTTGGGCATAAAAAAAGAGTGTCTATCCATCCCCAATGCGGGGCAAATAGACGCTCTATGTACGAGGTAATATTCAATTTTATCTGCTATAACGGGGTGATACTTAAAACATCCGCCTTTTGCAATTAGCAAGAATTTTAGCACGATTTTGGGGCTGATTAGCAGGAAGGGCATTTTCATTAGCAAAAACAGCCCGTTTTCTGCTAATGATTAGCAGAAATTTTTGCCTTATAACAGTAGTTCGATTTTTCAGGGCTTGTCAAAAATCAGAATTTGGAGTAAAATTCAGAACCATGATTTAGACACAGTAAGGGGAAGCTGTTGGGATGAAAAAAGCCGAAAACCCTTGAAAACAAAGGCTTTCGGCGTTGTTAGCTGGCGTCCCAAAGAGGACTTGAACCTCCGACCCCACGCTTAGGAGGCGTGTGCTCTATCCAACTGAGCTATTGGGACGTATTAAATTTTTTTGTCAGCCCCCGTAGTTATCGGACTCAGCTCCCTCCTAAGGTTTTTCCAAGGTGAGCGTTGTAACGCTACCTTAGGAGGCGGTCGCTCTATCCAACTGAGCTACAGAAACAACTATAAATTATAACTGGTCCGGAAAATTAACCCGACCCTGAAGCCATATGCTTCCTTTGAAGCGGCGTCCCACCTGAGGTTCACCGAACAAATCTATTATATTAATAGAAACGTCAAATGTCAATTCATTACAGCAAATTTTTAATAAATAAATTTCTTCTCCCGTAATCTGGTTGGTCACCAGGTCCACCTTCAAGATTTCACCCAGCACAGAATACTGATCGCATTCCACACCATAAGGCATAAAATATGTGTCCACCATACTGAAGACATCTTCCTTCTGGATACGCTTAGAGATCATGGAATACATATCCATGTCTTCCAGAGTCAGTGTCTCTATGGCATCTTCATCGCCTTTACGGGCAGCCGCCAGAAGCTTGTTCCTATTGGCAGTTTCTTTTTTCACCCGTTGCTTCTGATCCTCATTCTTCTGAATGGGCATCAGAATAGTGCCGTTGGTAGACAGACCGGTAAGCGTCAGGGTAGTACCACGTACAGGAAGATTACCCTGAGACTGTGCTTTTACATAGGGAATCATATTCTGGAGATAAAAAATCAAAGAGATTCCAACTTTAACATCATCACAGATTCCTGCATAAGATTCCTTAGCCGCATGACGTTCAATACTCACATCTTCTGTGGTCGTAATCTCATCGCTGCGCAGATAAGGGTAATAATATTCGTATACAAACTTATCATCCTCATCAAATTCGCCGCATACCGCAATACCCATCCTGTCAGCGAAATTTCTGCAAAATTCTCCCAGCAATACTCCCTCCTGATTCATGGTATAAGCCCTTTCATCGGCATTTACAATGGTATCAGTTAAAAGATTCTTCAGTTTCTTACGGTCAGTATATTCACTGAATCCGATAGCTCTCATGAATTTATGCAAAAATTTCACCTCCAGTCTGTATTTTTTTACATTTCTTATTTAATATATTCCTGACCACCCATATAAGGTCTTAAAACTTCAGGAATTCTTACACTTCCGTCAGCCTGCAGATTGTTCTCCAGGAAAGCGATCAGCATACGAGGAGGAGCTACTACAGTATTATTCAAGGTATGAGCAAAATATTTGCCCTTCTCACCGTTGATACGGATTTTCAGTCTTCTTGCCTGTGCATCACCCAGGTTAGAGCAGCTTCCTACTTCGAAATACTTCTTCTGTCTGGGAGACCATGCTTCTACATCGAAAGATTTTACTTTCAGATCAGCCAGGTCACCGGAACAGCATTCCAGGGTTCTTACAGGAATATCCATGGAACGGAACAGATCAACAGTATTCTGCCACAGCTTGTCAAACCACATCATGGAATCTTCCGGCTTACATACTACGATCATCTCCTGTTTCTCAAACTGGTGAATACGATATACGCCTCTTTCTTCGATACCGTGAGCACCTTTCTCCTTACGGAAACAAGGAGAATAAGAAGTCAGTGTCTGAGGAAGCTTATCTTCCGGAATAATGGTATCAATAAATTTACCGATCATGGAATGCTCGGAGGTACCGATCAGATACAGGTCTTCTCCTTCGATCTTATACATCATGGCATCCATTTCAGCAAAGCTCATAACGCCTGTTACCACATTGCTGCGGATCATGAAAGGAGGAATACAATAGGTAAATCCTCTGTTGATCATGAAATCTCTTGCATAGGAAATAACTGCAGAATGAAGTCTTGCAATGTCTCCCATCAGATAATAGAAGCCATTACCTGCTACTTTACCTGCACTGTCCAGATCAATACCATTGAATTTCTCCATGATTTCGGTATGGTAAGGTATCTCAAAATCAGGAACTACAGGCTCACCATATTTGGTAACCTCTACGTTCTCGCTGTCATCTTTACCTATAGGAACAGAAGGATCTATGATATTAGGAATTACCATCATAATGGAAGTAATTTTCTCCTGCAGTTCAGTTTCCTTTGCTTCCAGTTCAGCAAGACGCTTCGCGCCTGCAGCAACTTCTGCCTTCTTAGCCTCTGCTTCCTCTCTCTTTCCCTGTGCCATCAGCGCACCGATTTCCTTGGAAATCTTATTTCTCTTAGCACGAAGATCATCAGCTTCCTGCTGTGTCTTTCTGCTCTCAGCATCCAGGGCAATTACCTCATCTACCATAGGAAGCTTTTCGTCCTGAAATTTCTTTTTGATATTCTCCTTTACTACTTCAGGATTTTCTCTTAAGAACTTAATGTCTATCATAATATCCTCCATTCTGCCGCGGTTTTGCGGTATACTTTCTTTTTCTCTTTATATAGTGCCGAATTTAATCTTCGGCTATTATACCATTATTATTCTCCCAATGCAATGGATAATGCTTCTGCTTCCTCTTCTCCAAGTTCAATTGCACTTTCTCCGGCCTTGATTTCCTTGGTATAAGAGTAACAGCCTTCTGTACTATGTACAGAATTTAAAATAAAACCATTATTATTGTCATCCAACAGACACAGACTGAAGCTAAGCTGCCCACCCATCTGATTAAATGCATCATATTTTACAAGTCCCATTTTCTGATAGGCAGCTTCCAGCTTCTTGGTGAGAATCCTCATATCCTTCTTATTCTTATCTGCATTTGCCTTCAATATTTTATTGTCTTCAAACAGATTCATGATATTCTGTTCCAAGCTTCTGCCATCGTTACCGACTGTCAGCTGATTCAGACGTTTCTTCAGTTTAGAAGATTTCACAAACAACAGTATAACCAGAATCAGTAAAACGATGATAAGAATCATCATAATCAGAAAAATATAACCAATATCAAAATTACCTAATCCTAATGTATTTAAAAATCCACTGTCTTCAGCGTACATTCTTACTCCTTCGTTAACCTAACATCTCCAGCAGCCTGTCCAGATCTTCGTGATTATAAAATTCAATTTCAATCTTACCGGCTCCGTTTCCTTTATGGCTGACTGTGACTTTGGTACTTAATCTTTGCTTTAATTTTTCTCCGATGTCATTATAAATTGCATCCAGTGCAGGATTTTCTTCCTTTGTTTTAGCTTTTGCGGGCTTTCCGAGATTCTTAACCAGCTTCTCCACCTCACGAACACTCAATTTTTCATCAAATATTTTTTGAGCAATCGTATATTGTTGTGTAGGATCTTCAATTGCCAGAAGCGCTCTGGCATGTCCCGTACTGATCATATCATCTATCAGCATCTGCTGTACCTCGGGGCTCAGTTTCAACAGACGAATAGAGTTGGTTACTGCTACACGGCTCTTAGCAACTCTTTCTGCTACTTCATCCTGTTTCAAGTTAAACTCTGTTAACAATCTCTTGTAAGCAAGTGCTTCTTCTATCGGATTTAAGTCCTCTCTTTGAATATTTTCAATCAAAGATATTTCTACTATTTCCTGTGCAGAATAATTCTTTATAATTACAGGAATTTCTTTCAAACCAGCCAGTTTAGCTGCACGCCATCTTCTTTCTCCTGCAATAATTTCATAATAATCTTTTCTGTTCTGCACCAGTATGGGCTGAAGTAATCCAAACTGTTTAATAGAATCCGCCAATTCCTGAAGAGAATCCTCATCAAAATTCTTTCTGGGCTGTTCTCTGTTTGGCTCTACTTTTGTAATCTTTACTACTGTCTCAGGTGCTTTTGCTTCTGTTTTAGAAGAGACCACTTTTTCTTTTTTTTCACCTACATTATTTGGAATGAGACTATCCAAACCTTTACCTAATCCTCTGGCTGCCATACTTCTTAACCCTCACTATCATTCTTCTCAATTAATTCTTCCGCTAACAACATATATGCTTCTGCACCCGTTGATTTTGGATCATATAGATTAATAGGCAATCCATAGCTTGGCGCTTCTGCAAGACGAATATTTCTGGGAATCAATGTCTTGTAAATGTGCTGGTCCAGATTGTCTTTAACATTTTCTACTACCTGTGCCGACAGATTTGTTCTGGAATCATACATAGTAAAGACTACACCTTCCATTTCAAGTTCCGGATTCAGACGTTCCTTTACCAGGTTTACTGTATGAATCAACTGACTCAAGCCCTCCAGTGCATAATACTCACACTGTATCGGTACCAGGACACTATCAGCTGTTGTCATTGCATTAATTGTCAGCATATTTAAAGAAGGCGGACAGTCAATAACAATGAAATCATACTGATCTTTTACATAATCTACTTCATTCTTTAATATATACTCCTTCTTATCTACACCAATCAACTCAATTTCAGCTGCAGATAAATTTACATTAGAAGGAACCAGGCAAACATCGGGAATTACTTCTGAAATAATACAATCTTGAATAGAACAATCTCCTAACATTAATTCATAGATGGTATTATCCAAATCATTCTTCTCTACTCCGAGACCACTGGTGGTATTTCCCTGTGGATCTGTATCAATCACTAGTACTTTTTTCCCTTTTGCCGCCAGACAAGAAGAAAGATTGATAGCTGTAGTAGTCTTACCTACCCCTCCTTTTTGATTGGCAACTGCTATAATTTTACCCATACGATTACCTTTCTAATGCTTATAGTTCAGCCCTTACTAATTGTTTATTATCCGTGTACTACGACTAAGCTAAAATTCATATTTAGTCATCTGTTGACAAGCTATATTATAACATTGTTTTTGTTGGATATCTATATAAAACTTGCTGAAATCTAATGGATTTTTCTTAAGAAATTATTATGTTTCACGTGAAACATTCATTATTTTAACTGTACAAAGATAAACTACTTATTTACTTTCATTATAAAATAAAAGTCCCAAATGATATTTTACTCTAACATGAATAATAATATCATAATGGGACAATCTTTTTTAATACATTACACATTAACAATAGAATTTTTAATTGCAAAAACAGCAGCCTGTGTTCTATCAGAAACTTCAATCTTTTTGAATATGTTAGAAAGATGATTTTTTACAGTTCTTTCACTGATATTAAGCGTTGTAGCAATTTCTTTGTTAAACATTCCATTTGCCACCTGAATCAGTACCTCTAATTCTCTCTTAGTTAAAGAATTAATCTTATATTTTTCATCCTTATCTTTCTGATTATTAATATACATTTTCTTTCTGATTGATTCTTGTACATAACTACCTTTGGACATAATTTCTGATAATCCTTTATACAACTCTTCTACTTTGAAATCCATAAGAAAAATGCCATTAATATTTTCATTTAAAACTATTGATATTGCATCTTGAAGATTATCTGTTAATGCCACAACTAGTATTTTAGGATTTAACATTTTTATCTTCAATATAGTTTTAATCGTCTTGTCATCTTCCATAGAGACATCTAAAAATAAAAGATTTGGTTTTAACCTGTCAACATTACTGAACAAGTCTCCATTACCAGTAAATTCACCAACAATATTAAAGATAGCGTTTTTAGATAAAATATTTTTCAATCCTTCTCTGATAACATCATATTCATTTGCCAAATACACTCTAATTTCCATACCATAACCCCATAAGAAATACTAATTTAAATTTGCAAATGTTTCACGTGAAACATTACAATGGCTCCCTGGAAGGAAGACCAGCCTTTCTCGGATATTTTCCGGGAGTCTTCTTTACTTTCCTTATAACAAATAGATTTCGATAAATATCAGAATCCGGAAGCGTAAACTCTACTTGCTTAACTACTTTTCCACCAAGAATAGAAATAGCCTTTTCTGCTTTTACCATCTCTTCCTGAATCTTCTCTGATTTATAAGATATAAACTCCCCTCCTTCTTTTACAAAAGGGAGGCAATACTCTGATAAAGTGGAAAGATTAGCTACAGCCCTTGATACACACAAATCATATTTTTCTCTTAATTTACCAGGTTTAGCAAAGTCCTCTGCTCTTCCATGTATTGTATCAACACCATCGAGCCCAAGCTTTTCGATTACAGCGTTCAGAAACTGAATTCGCTTATTCAAAGAATCCAGCAATGTAAGTTTCAACTGAGGATATGCAATTTTCAGTGCAAGTCCCGGAAAACCTGCACCTGTCCCCACATCTATTACACTAACACTTTTACTTACATCATAAGCTTTGACCAAAGAGATACTGTCAACGAAGTGCTTCTTCATGACTTCTTCATATTCTGTAATAGCCGTAAGGTTCATCACCTCATTCCATTCCACAAGCATTTCATAATAAATAAGGAACTGATTAATCTGCTGTTCTGTTAAGGTAATC
Organism: Acetatifactor sp.; assembly: GCA_045124375.1. Lineage (GTDB taxonomy): Bacteria > Bacillota > Clostridia > Lachnospirales > Lachnospiraceae > Acetatifactor. The sequence continues at coordinate 31,586 of JBGVLR010000075.1, read as the reverse complement.
CCCAATGCTTCGATATCTTTCCTGAATTGCATGGTATTATATTCAGCCATGATTTTCCTCTCTCTTTATCTGTTTCTGATAATGTTCCAAATACACCAGTAAGACGGATACATCTGCAGGTGACACACCTGATATTCTGGAAGCCTGCCCTACCGACACCGGCCTGAACAATTTTAATTTCTGTCTTGCTTCCAATCTTAAAGAAGGTACTTCATCATAGTCGAGATTTTCAGGTATCTGCTTTTTCTCCATCTTTCGATACTGTTCCACCTGTCGCATCTGTCGAATAATGTAGCCTTCATACTTGATTTCTATTTCCACCTGCTCAATCACATCATATGGAAGCGGTTTTCTATCAGGATCTATTTCCTGCAATATCTGGTAACTCAATTCCGGTCTGCACATCAGTTCTGCAAGTGTAGCAGCTGTTTTTAATGTTGTACTTCCATGCGACTCAAGGAAAGCCTGAATCTCCTTATTCGCACCAACCGTTTTACTTTTTAATCTGTCTATTTCCTGCTCAATCATTTCTTCTTTATTAATAAGCGACTGATATTGTTCCTTGGAAATCAACCCCACTTCATACCCTTTCTTTCGAAGCCGCAAGTCAGCGTTATCCTGTCTTAAAAGTAAACGATACTCTGCTCTGGAAGTCATCATTCGATAAGGCTCTCTATTGTCTTTCGTTACCAGGTCATCAATCAATACACCAATATAGCTTTCTGATCTGTCCAAAATTAGCGGTTTTTTTCCAAGAATACTCATTGCAGCATTGATTCCGGCAACCAGCCCCTGGCTCGCAGCTTCTTCATATCCGCTGCTTCCATTAAACTGTCCGCCACTGAATAATCCTTTGATATTTTTAAATTCCAAGGTAGGATTCAATTGTCTTGCGTTGATACAATCATATTCAATTGCATATGCATTTCTGACAATCTTACAATTTTCCAGTCCGGGTACTGTTCGATACATTGCAAGCTGTACATCTTCCGGTAAAGAGGAAGACATTCCTCCTACATACATTTCATTGGTATGCAGTCCCTCCGGTTCTATAAATACTTGATGACGCTCTTTATCTGCAAATTTTACTACCTTGTCTTCAATAGACGGACAATATCTAGGTCCTGTTCCTTCTATGATTCCTGCATAAATAGGAGATCTATCTAGGTTATTTCGTATTATTTCATGTGTTTTTTCATTTGTATAAGTAAGCCAGCAGGATACCTGTTCCTTCTGTACGGATTCAGGATCCGTTGAGAAAGAAAACGGCACTACTCTCTCATCTCCAAACTGCTCTTCCATTTTGGAGAAATCGATGCTTCTCTTATCCATTCTGGCTGGTGTTCCTGTTTTAAACCGGACCATCTCAATCCCCATTGCTTTCAGGGAATCTGTAAGATGATTGGCTGCCTGTAAACCATTAGGTCCCGTATAAGTGATGGCTTCACCACAAAGACATCTTGCTCTTAAATAAGTTCCGGTACACAGAACCACAGCCTTACATTCATATACTGCTCCGGTGAAAATCTTCACACCTTTTATTCTCTTTTTATCCTCAACCTCTTCCCAAAGAAGTTCGCATACCTCAGCCTGTTTGATTGTCAGATGATCCTGATTTTCCAATACTTTACGCATTTCTCTGGTGTAATCAGCCTTATCTGCCTGTGCTCTTAAGGAATGGACTGCAGGTCCTTTAGACACATTCAGCATCTTAGACTGAATAAATGTCTTATCTATATTTTTACCCATTTCACCGCCCAGGGCATCCAGCTCACGTACCAGATGTCCCTTGGAAGATCCTCCTACATTGGGATTACATGGCATCAAAGCGATACTGTCTACACTTACGGTAAATATTACTGTCTCTAATCCAAGTCTGGCACATGCCAATGCAGCTTCACATCCTGCGTGACCTGCACCTACTACACATACATCTACTTGTTCTCTGATTTCTGATATCATAAAAGTACCTCGCAATTTATTTTCCCATACAAAACTTGGAAAATATCTCATTTACCAAATCTTCTCCTACTTCTTCTCCGATAATAGTACCCAAAGAAGCATATGCACTCATCAGATCAATGCTGTAAAAGTCCTCCGGCATCTCATCCTCCAGACTCTTCCTAACCTGATAAAGACTGTCACAGGCATCCTGTAATGCAGCCTTGTGTCTGAGATTGGTAATGACAACTTCATCATTCATTTTAATCTTTCCATGGAAAAACATGTCTTTAATATTCTCTTCCAGAATGTCTATACCTGTGTTTTCCCTCGTGGATGTCTTTATTATGCGGACATTATCACTGGCTATCTGTGACAACAATTCCTCTTCTTCCACTATACATTCCAAATCAGATTTATTCAATAAAATTATTGTATTTTTTGATTGAATCAGAGGAATAATTTCCTGATCATTTTCATCCAATGGAACAGATGCATCTACCACATAAATAATGAGATCTGCATCAGCGGCATATTTCTTAGCTCTTTCCACACCGATCTGCTCTACCACATCCTTCGTATTTCTGATACCGGCAGTATCTATCACATTAAGCCCGATTCCCTGCAGTTTAATGGATTCCTGTAAAACATCTCTTGTCGTACCGGCAATCTCTGTTACAATGGCCCTTTCCTCTCCTACCAATAGATTCAAAAGAGAAGATTTTCCTGCATTAGGCTTACCGACTATAACTGTATTGATTCCTTCTTTTATCAGTTTACCATTATCTGCAGTTGAAATGAGGTTTTCCAGTTCTTTAATAAATTTTTCTACCTTGCTGCTCAGTTCCTCCGGATAACCTTCCAAACTGATATGCTCCGGATCATCAAGTGCCGATTCAATAAACGCAATTTCGTACAAAAGTGCCGCACGAAGACTTTTTATCAAATTAGATAAAGAACCTTTTAGCTGGCTGACAGAAGAATTGAGCGCATATTCATTCTTAGAATGAATGACGTCGATAACAGCCTCTGCTTTGGCCAGGTCTATTCTTCCATTTAAAAAGGCTCTCTTTGTAAATTCTCCGGGCTCTGCCATTCTTGCACCATTTTTCAAAGTTAATTCCATAATCTTCTGCATCATCAGAACACCGCCGTGACAATTAATTTCCACGGTATCTTCTGCCGTATAACTTCTTGGCGCTTTCATCACAGAGACCATTACTTCATCGATAATTTTTTCATCTGATTCCTTTGTATCCACTATAAAACCATAATGTATGGTATGACTTTCTACATTCTTTAATATTTTCTTACCGCTCCTGGTTCGAAAAATTCTGTCAGCTGTCTCAATAGCTTCCTCACCACTGATTCTGATAATACCAATTCCCGATTCGGACAGCGCAGTCGCAATTGCTGCTATCGTATCTGTTTTCATAGAGATTCTCCCATTTTTTAAAACAGTTCTTATAAAAAAAGGAAATGAATGCAGGCAAGCTACCCACATCCATTCCCAATCTACACTCGCTTATTATCTCTTTAATGTAACAACTACTCTTCTGAAAGGCTCTTCTCCTTCACTGTGAGTAGTTACATATTTATCATTCTGTAATGCAGAATGAATGATACGCCTTTCATAAGGATTCATAGGCTCCAGGGAAACGGGTCTCTTAGTCCTCTTAACCTTATAAGCTATGTTCTTGGCAAGATTCTCAAGCGTCTCTTTTCTTCTCTTTCTGTAATCCTCGGTATCAACTTTTACTCTGATATAATCTTCAGATTCTTTGTTAACTACCAGGGATACCAGATATTGAAGAGAATCTAGGGTCTGTCCTCTCTTACCGATCAAGACACCCATCTCATCACCACTTAAGTCAATGTCCATGGACTTCTCTTCTTCATCATACTTTACTTCTACGACTACTACAAGGTCCATAGCCTCAAAAACATCTTTTAAAAAGTTCTTAGCAGTATCTTCTACGGAACGCTTTACGCAAGCCTTAATGATTGCAGGTCTTGCTCCAATTCCCAGAAATCCGGTAGATCCTTCTTCGATTACTTCATACTCCAGCTTGTCACTTGTAACGCTTAACTTCTGACATGCTTCGATAATTGCATCGTTAACTGTTTTTGCAGATACTTCAATATATTCCATATTTGACCTCCAAAACTCTCATAAAAAACATCAAATAAAACCCTGAAACAAGCTGTTATTTTTTCTTAACGTCCTTGTTATTCTTTTCATTGTATTGCTTTACCATATTCGCTCTTGCCATCAGACTGCCCGGCTTTGCGTTGCCACTGTTATAATATTCAGTAGACTTTTTCATTGCTGCTTCTCTTTCTTCCTCAGTCATGGAAGATTTCGCATTTGCCTTATTCTGAATAGAAGGTTTTGACTGAACAGGAGCCTGTGAAGATTGCTTCGTCTGGCTAGACTGATTTGTCTGAGTATTCGGCTTTGTCTGAATATTTCTGGTATTCATATTCGCATAAGCATTCAGCTTTTCCTGCTGTTCCTTCATCTTAGCCATCTTCTTGGCACTCTTGGCAGAATTTTTCTTAATAATCTCATCAAAATCCATCTTATCGATGTGTTTATTAACAATAATCTGCTGAATGGTTCTTACTACACTACCGGCAATCCAGTACAGACCCATACCTGAAGGAAGGGTAAAGCAGAACCATGCAGACATTAAAGGCATGATGTTGTTCATCATCTTCATGGAAGCTGCCATGCTGTTTTCCTGAGTGTTCTTATTGTCATTCTCCTGAGTAGGCATCAGCTTTACATTGATCCACTGTGTTAAAGCAGAGAGAACAGGAATCATGATAGCTCCTACTACCAAAAGATAAGAACCTGTCTCCAAAGCCTGGTTAATGATATGAGAAGGAGAATTTCCCATATTTAATCCCAGGAAGTTATTATAAGTATCAATCAGACCTCTGGTACTTGCATTACTTAAAATCAATTCTCCCTGGTAAGTGAGGTTAGTAAGATCATAATGTTCAGCAATAGTTGCCATATCAGTAGTAGACAGTCTGTTCAATACATCAATAATACCATTTCTGACATTACCATCTGTAATATGTTTGCCATACATAGTTACCGTATTGGCAATGGTGTCAATTCCGGAATTCTGCAGGAACTGTCCGTTATCCATGCTTATAATCTTGTCCGCAAGTACACCGAACGTATTACCGATCTTACCTACATAAGCAGGCATTGCCTGAATAACCTGGTACAGAGTAAAAAAAATCGGCATCTGAATCAACAGCTGTACACAGCTTCCGGTAGGAGATACGCCATATTTAGCATAGATAGCCTGTATTTCCTGATTCTGTGCCATCATGGAATCATTATCTGATTTTCCCTTATATTTTGCCTGAACTGCCTGAAGTTCAGGATTCATCTTAGCAGACAGCTTGGAGAATTTCTGCTGCTTAATGGTAAGAGGCATCATTAACAGATACACTACAATGGTAAACAGAATAATTGAAAGACCAATGTTAGGAATTCCGATAAAATCAAGTACCGCAAAGATTCCTTCCATGATCTTACCAAGTACCCATGCCACCTGACCGATGATCGGTGTAGATGACTGAGTTAATAAAATCATATTCATTTATCCTCCTAGCATGCTGCTCAAGGTACCGGGTCGTACCCTCCTTTGGAAAAGGGATTACATCTTAAGATTCTCCACACTGCAAGAAGTCCGCCTTTCATACATCCATATTTCTGTATCGCTTCCAGTCCATACTGAGAGCAGGAAGGAATATACGGACATTTTGTCCCCTTCATGGGAGATATATATTTCTGATAAAATCTAATCGCAGCAATCAATATTTTTTTCATATGATACCAAACCTGCTTCTTATTTAATCATCCCAGTAGAAAAATACTTTAATGATCTTATGAAGCTTCCCAAGGTGTAACAGTGCACTCTCTACTTCGTTATACCCGACCGTAGCTGCACTTGGTCTCGCGACGATTACGATATCCAAACCACTATTGAATATACTTTCATGTAATCGATAACTTTCTCTCACCAGTCTTGTAACGCGATGTCTTACAACACTGTTTCCAACTTTTTTACTCACACTGATTCCAATTCTATTCTTGTCGAGGCCATTTTCCTTTACATACATCACGAGATATTTATTAGCATAAGATTTCCCATTTCTGAACACAAACTGGAATTGGTGATTCTTTTTAAGCGATTCTGAAAACTGCATTTTCCCTCCTCGCACCTAGCATATTCTGCAAAAAAGCCCTCAAAAAAAGACTGTTTTACAGAATATCTAAATGGAAAAAAAGGTCACATTGCTGTGACCTATGCGGATAATGTCTTTCTTCCTTTGGCTCTTCTTGCAGCTAAAACTTTTCTTCCGCCGGGAGTACTCATTCTTGCTCTGAATCCGTGAACCTTGGATCTTGATCTCTTCTTAGGCTGAAATGTCATTTTCATGGATGGTGCACCTCCTTCTCTGACCTTAATCTATTTTAAGGTAAACTAGTTTTTTGCATTTTGGGGATCTGTAAGCCCACTTTTGGAAAATAGCATCATCATTGTATCCGAAAAATTGGGGGATGTCAAGGGAAATGTGCGGTTTTGTCCAATTTTTATGGAAAATGAATTGAGCAGCAAGGGACGCAAGGAGGGGGAGGGGATATTCACATTTGGTGCACGGGGTTATCCACGGATTAGAGAATGTAATGAAAGTAGGGCCGATTTAGGTAGGAAATCCACTTTTTAGGGGGAGGTTATGTGGTTTTTGAAGGGGATTTAAAAATTTTTTTAGGGAGTTATCCACAGGGATATGCACAGAATCTTATCAACATTGAGTTATCCACAGGCTGTGAATAATTTGTGGATAAAAGTAAATTGCTATATGGATAGACTGTGTACAAGCTGTGCAAATGTGGATAAAAGTGGCATAAAATCTAGGGGGTTGACTTTTCCACAATTTTGTCCACTTATCCACATGAGCTTCCACATACCCTGTTGAAGGGGTTAGTTATCACCATGTTTATCAACACTATGTGGATAACTTTATCCATAGGGTGTTCAAAAGTAATGTTTGAAATCTGGCGCTCTTTATATTAATATAATACTAGATGATTATCGATAACTGGCGGTTTCGGGATAGTTATCCACAGCCATAGCATTTCCGAAATGCCCACACAATATACAAGAAAGGCAAGTTACTACAATGGATGCGATTAAAGAAAATTGGACAACCATTAAGGAAACCTTGAGACGGGAGTATTCTCTCTCCGATATTTCCTACCGTACCTGGGTGGAACCCCTGGAATTTTATAATATAGTAGATGATGTGATCAATATCATCATCCCCTCTGACCTGGCTAAGGCTTTGAATTATATTTCCAGCAGGTATAAGAGCTTTTTTCAGGTTACCATTACGGAAATGTTTGACCATGAATATGATATTAACTTTATATTAGAGAAGGAAGCCAAGGCACAGGATATGTACGATATGGATGTGAATGTATCCACACCTGTATATAATATCAATTATGAAAATGCCAACTTGAACCCCAAGTATAAATTTGACACCTTTGTAGTAGGCAGCAATAATAAATTCGCTCATTCCGCATCCCTGGCTGTAGCCGAGTCCCCGGGAGAAGCTTATAATCCCCTTTATCTGTATGGAGGAGCCGGTCTTGGTAAGACCCACTTGATGCATTCTATCGGACATTTTGTGCTGGAACAGAATCCTGACATGAAGGTACTTTACGTTACCAGTGAAGAGTTCACCAACGAAGTGATCGAATCTATCCGAAGCGGTAATGCGGCAGCCATGACCAAGCTTCGAGAAAAATACAGGACTGTAGATGTACTGATGGTCGATGACGTACAGTTTATTATAGGTAAGGAAAGTACCCAGGAGGAATTCTTCCATACTTTTAATGTGCTGCATGCGGCCGGTAAGCAGATCATTCTTTCCTCCGATAAACCGCCCAAAGAGATGGAGACTTTGGACGAGCGTTTCCGTTCCAGATTCGAATGGGGCCTGATTGCAGACATTCAGCCACCTGATTATGAAACAAGAGTGGCCATTCTTCGTAAAAACGCGGAATGCTGTGAGCGTAAGATCGATGAAGAAATTATTAATTACATTGCCACTAATATTAAGTCCAACATCCGTGAACTGGAAGGTGCCTTTAACAAGATTATTGCCTTTGCCAAATTAAATAAGGTAGATTTGACACTTTCTCTTGCCGAGGAAGCTCTGAAAGATGTTATTTATCCGAATAAGCCAAAGGAAGTGACACCGGCTCTCATTATTAATGTAGTAGCGGAGCATTTTGGTGTAAAACCGGAAGACATTACCTCCAAGAAGCGCAATTCCGAGTTTGTCCAGCCCAGACAAGTAGTCATGTATCTGTGCCGCGAGCTGACGGATACTTCTTATACTAATATAGGTAAGCTTCTTGGCAAAAAGGACCATACTACCATTATCCATGGTGTGAACAAGGTTACAGAGGAACTGAAATATAATGAAGAGCTTCGTAATAAGGTGGATATCATACGTAAAAAAATCAATCCAACATAAGAGTTATCCACATATCACTGTGATTAACCTTGTTCATAAGCATTTTGAAGCTGTTGATAACCATTTTTTCAAGGAAAACAGCCTTCAGAACCATTGTGAATAACTTATGCTTTTTCCTCATGGAAATTCAAAATTATTCACAACTTATCCATTCCATTTTTGCTTGAAAAATAGTATAATGAGGGTAGTTTTGCACATATCAACACCCCATAATAAGATTACTGCTAAAATCATTATATATTTATATCTTTTGCGTGCGCGTGATGTGTACGTGCGAGTGACGAAGGGAGTTATACACAATGAAGATCATTTGTTCCAAAGCCAATCTGTTAAACGGTGTTCAGATTGTATCCAAAGCGGTTCCTAATAAAACAACAATGTCCATTCTGGAATGTATCCTGATCGATGCATCCAGAGGAAGCATTACTCTGACAGCCAATGATATGGAACTTGGAATAGAGACTACCATAGAAGGTGACATTCTGGAGAAAGGTATCATTGCTCTGGATGCCAAGATTTTTCTGGAAATGGTAAGAAAGCTGCCTGATAATGATATCGTGATTGAAACGGATGCTTCTTACAAAACTACGATTACCTGTGAAAAAGCGAAATTCAACATCATAGGCAAATCAGGTGAGGACTTTTCTTACCTTCCCATGATTGAGAGAGAAGAAAGTATTGTTTTAAGCCAGTTTACGCTGAAAGAAGTGGTAAGACAGACTATTTTCTCTATCTCAGACAATGATAATAATAAGCTGATGACAGGTGAGCTGTTCGATATTAACGATAATATGCTGAAAGTAGTGTCCCTGGATGGACATCGTATCTCTATCCGTAAGATTGAACTGAAGAACAGCTATGCACCGAGGAAAGTAGTTGTACCCGGAAAGACTTTGAATGAAGTCAGTAAGATTCTGCCTGGTGGTGCTGACAGTGATGTGAATATTTTCTTTACACCGAAGCATATTGTATTCGAATTTGATCAGACAACAGTGGTATCCAGACTGATCGAAGGTGAATATTTCAGAATAGACCAGATGCTTTCCAGCGATTACGAAACCAAGGTAAAGGTGAATAAGAAAGAGCTGTTAAACTGTATCGACCGTGCAACTTTGCTGATCAAAGAAGGAGATAAGAAACCTATCATCACCAACATCACAGATGGCGGCATGGAGCTGAAGATCAATTCCAATCTGGGAAGTATGAAAGAAGAAATGGATATTGAGAAGAGCGGTAAGGACCTGATGATCGGATTTAATCCTAAGTTCCTGATCGATGCGCTTCGTGTCATTGACGATGAAGAGGTGGATCTGTATATGGTAAATCCTAAGGCTCCCTGCTTTATCAAGAATCCGGAAGAAAGTTATATATATCTGATTCTGCCTGTTAACTTTACGACTGTGAGCTAGTAAAACGCAATTTGTTTGCCACGCAGACGATTTTAATTTGTTTGGCAGGGATAAATTTAAGTGTATTACAGGCATAAGAGAGGGAAATTATGGAAATAATCAAGCTGAGAGAAGATTATATTAAGCTGGGCCAGGCGCTGAAAGCAGCCGGCCTGGCTGAAAGTGGCGTAGATGCCAAGTTGGTGATTCAGGACGGTCTGGTAAAAGTGAACGGTCAGATCGAGACCCAGAGAGGGAAGAAGCTGGTAGCCGGAGATCTGGTGGAGTTTGATGGTCAGCAGATCAAAATAGAAGGTTAGTAACATGATAATCAAATCAATAGAACTGGCAGATTACAGGAATTATGAGGAACTGAATCTCACATTTGACCGCGGCACGACGATTCTGTACGGGAACAATGCCCAGGGAAAGACAAATATTCTGGAAGCTGTCTATGTGGCTGCTACTACGAAGTCTCATAAGGGAAGCAAGGATAAAGAAATCATCCGTTTCGGTAAGGAAGAGGCCCATATCAGGACTTATGTGGAAAAAGAAGGTGTGGAGACCAGAGTTGACATGCATCTTCGTAAGGCAGGTTCCAAAGGAATTGCCATTGACGGTCAGAAAATAAAGAGGGCTGCCGATCTGCTGGGATTGTGCAATGTAGTGTTTTTCTCTCCGGAAGATCTTGGAATCATAAAAAATGGTCCGTCTGAAAGAAGACGTTTCGTGGATATGGAACTGTGTCAGCTGGACAATATTTATCTGAACGATTTGAATAATTACAATAAAATCGTCAATCAGAGAAATAAGCTGTTAAAAGACATGTATTTAAGCCCGGGATTGAAAGAGACTCTGGGAATTTGGGATATGCAGCTGGTCGCTTACGGAAGTAAGATCATTGAGAGAAGAAAACTGTTTGTCAGTCAGTTAAATGAAATTATTTATGAGATACATAAGCGTCTGTCCGGAGGAAAGGAAGAGCTTAAGATAAAATATCAGCCGGATACTTCGGTTGAAGATTTTGAAAGTAAGCTTTTCATGAATATGGACCGGGATATGAAAATGAAGATGACTTCTGTAGGTCCCCACAGAGATGATTTTGTATTTCAGATTGGCGGTATGGATGCCAGAAAGTTCGGTTCACAGGGACAGCAGCGAACGGCTGCGCTTTCTCTGAAGCTGGCCGAGATTGAATTGGTCAAGAAAATAACCGGGGATACACCCGTTCTTCTGCTGGATGATGTATTGTCTGAGCTTGACAGCAGCAGACAACAGCTTTTGCTTGAGGGAATGGGAGATATACAGACGATTATTACCTGTACCGGTCTTGAGGAATTTGTCAATAACAGATTCCGGATCAATAAGGTGTACAGGGTAACCGATGGAAAAGTAAGCTGTATCGAAGGATCTGTGTAGATACGGTGGGAAAGGATTTTAAAATGAGTGAAGAAGTTAAGACAAGTACTGTAGTGGAGCAGGAATACGGCGCCGACCAGATTCAGATTCTGGAAGGACTGGAGGCTGTAAGAAAGAGACCGGGTATGTACATCGGCACTACTTCCAGCAGAGGTCTCCATCATCTGGTATATGAAATTGTTGACAATTCGGTAGATGAGGCGCTGGCCGGCTACTGTGATACGATTGATGTTACCATTAATGAGGATAATTCAATTACCGTCATTGATAATGGACGTGGTATTCCGGTAGGTATCAACCACAAGGCAGGACTTCCGGCAGTAGAAGTAGTATTTACTATTCTCCATGCGGGCGGAAAGTTCGGCGGTGGAGGATACAAGGTGTCGGGAGGACTTCATGGTGTAGGTGCATCTGTTGTAAATGCGCTGTCTGACTGGCTGGAGGTAGAAATCTGCCAGGAAGGTAAGGTTTACAAGCAGAGGTATGAGAGAGGACATGTATGTTATCCGTTAAAAGTAATAGGAACCTGCAGTCTTGAAAAAACAGGTACAAAGGTATCTTTCCTGCCTGATAAGACGATTTTTACAGAGACAACGATATACGATTTTGATGTGCTCAAAAGAAGACTTCGTGAGATGGCTTTTCTGACAAAAGGGTTGCGCATCATTCTGAGAGATTCCAGAATGGATGAGGAAGCAGTGTTAGAACAGGGAGGCGGTCTTTTAGAAAGCGGCATTGAAAGCTTTGACAGCATGGAAAAAGCCCATGAGGAGAAGCAGATCAGTGAGTTGCTTAAGCGTGCAGAAGAAGATAAAGAACTGCAGAATGCTGAAAAATCAGATAGCGATAAAGAAGCAGTGTCCGGTTCTGATGCAGCCGGTGATGAGATGTCCTTTTCAGGTGAAGATTCCAAGACAAAGACCGGAGGACGCATTGGTGTGGTTCACAACGTAAAGCTGGAAAACGGCAGAAAGCAGAAGGTCATTGAGTTTTATTATGAAGGCGGAATCAAGGAATTTGTAAGCTACCTGAATAAGAGTAAGGAGCCTTTGTATGAAAACATTCTCTATTTTGAGGGGCAGAAGAATAATGTAGCCGTGGAAGTAGCTTTCCAGCACAATGATTCTTACAATGAAAGTGTGTTCAGCTTTGTAAATAATATCAATACGCCGGAAGGCGGTACTCATCTGCAGGGCTTCAGAAATGCAATGACCAAGACCTTTAATGATTATGCAAGAAGCAGTAAGCTGTTAAAGGACAGTGAGCAGAACCTGACAGGTGAAGATATCAGAGAAGGTTTGACTGCTATAGTAAGTGTTAAGATTGAGGATCCTCAGTTTGAAGGTCAGACCAAGCAGAAGCTGGGTAATTCCGAGGCAAGAAACGCAGTTGACAGTATTGTCAGTGAGCAGCTGACTTATTTCCTGGAGCAGAATCCTATCGTGGCCAAGACAATCTGTGAGAAATCGATTCTGGCACAGCGTGCAAGAGAAGCTGCCCGTAAGGCAAGAGAACTGACCAGAAGAAAGACCGCATTAGACAGTATGACGCTGCCCGGTAAACTGGCAGACTGTTCCGACAAGGATCCTAAGAATTGCGAAATCTACATCGTAGAGGGAGATTCCGCGGGTGGAAGTGCCAAGACGGCAAGAGATCGTGCAACTCAGGCAATTTTACCTCTTAGAGGTAAGATTTTGAATGTAGAAAAAGCCAGACTGGATAAGATTTACGGAAATGCGGAAATCAAGGCTATGATCACAGCTTTCGGTACCGGTATCCATGAGGATTTCGATATTACAAAGCTTCGATATGATAAGATCATCCTGATGACCGATGCGGACGTAGATGGTGCGCATATCAGTACGCTGCTGTTGACGTTCCTGTATCGTTTCATGCCGGAACTGATCAAGCAGGGACATGTATATCTGGCAAAACCGCCCCTTTATAAGCTGGAGAAGAATAAGAAGGTGTGGTATGCCTACAGTGATGAAGAGCTTGACAGCATCCTGCAGGAAGTAGGACGTGACCAGAATAATAAGATTCAGCGTTATAAAGGTCTGGGAGAGATGGATGCAGAACAGCTCTGGGAAACTACCATGGATCCTGCACACCGTATTTTGATGCGTGTAACTTATGACGAAGAGATGGCTTCAGAGATAGATCTTACCTTTACCACATTGATGGGAGATAAGGTTGAGCCGAGAAGAGATTTCATAGAAGAGAATGCCAAATTCGTCAAGAATCTGGATATTTAGTAGAAGGATAGATACAAGAGGTTAAATAGATGAATGACGATATTTTTGACAAGAATGTGGAGCTTGATAAGATTCATGAAGTAGATTTGAAGGAAAGAATGGAAACCTTTTACATCGACTATGCCATGAGTGTTATCGCCTCCCGTGCCCTTCCTGATGTAAGAGACGGTCTGAAGCCGGTACAGAGACGTGTACTTTATTCCATGATAGAACTGAACAACGGCCCGGATAAGCCTCATCGTAAGAGTGCCCGTATCGTTGGTGATACCATGGGTAAATACCATCCCCACGGTGACAGCTCTATTTACGGTGCATTGGTAAATATGGCGCAGGACTGGTCTTTCCGTTATCCGCTGATCGATGGTCATGGTAACTTCGGTTCCATGGACGGTGACGGCGCTGCGGCTATGCGATATACGGAAGCAAGGCTGAGTAAGATTTCCATGGAGCTTCTGGCCGATATCAATAAGGATACGGTAGATTTTGTTCCGAACTTTGATGAAACTGAGAAAGAGCCGGTTGTACTTCCCAGCCGTTATCCCAACCTGTTGGTAAATGGTACGACAGGTATTGCGGTAGGTATGGCTACCAACATTCCGCCTCATAACCTGCGGGAAGTTGTAAATGCAGTTGTTAAAATCATTGATAACAGAGTAAATGAAGACAGAGATACCGCAATTGAAGAGGTACTGGAAATTGTAAAAGCACCTGATTTTCCTACCGGCGGATTGATTTTGGGAACCAGAGGCTGTGAAGAGGCATATCGTACCGGCCGCGGTAAGATCAGGGTGCGTGCGGTAACGAATATCGAGACACTTCCTAATGGAAAGAGTCAGATTATTGCGACTGAGCTTCCGTATATGGTCAATAAGGCCAACCTGATCATGAAGATTGCGGAGCTGGTTAAGCTTAAGAAAATCGATGGTATCACGGATATCAGAGATGAGTCTAACAGAGAAGGTGTGAGAGTTGTTATTGAGCTGCGCAGGGATGCTAATGCCAATGTGATTCTCAATCAACTTTATAAACATACACAGCTACAGGATACTTTCGGTGTTATCATGCTGGCTCTGGTGAATAATGAGCCTAAGGTCATGAGTCTTCTTGATATGTTAAAGCATTATCTGGCACATCAGGAAGAGGTAGTCACCAGAAGAACAAAGTACGACCTGAATAAAGCTGAGGAAAGAGACCACATTTTACAGGGTCTGCTGAAAGCGCTTGATTTCATTGATGAAGTTATCAGCATCATCAGAAGCAGCCGCAACACGCAGATTGCAAAAGAAAGGTTGATGGAACGGTTCGAACTTTCTGAAGTTCAGGCGCAGGCTATCGTAGATATGCGTCTGAGAGCACTGACCGGTCTGGAAAGAGAGAAGCTGGAACAGGAGCATGCAGAACTGCAGGTTCGTATCGGAGAATTGAAGGCAATCCTGGCAGATGAAAAGCTGCTTTTAGGAGTCATTAAGGATGAGATGATTGTTACTGCTGAAAAATACGGTGATGACAGAAGAAGTAAGATTGGCTATGATGAACTGGATATTTCCATGGAAGATCTGATTGAAAAGGAAAATACCATTATTGCCATGACCAGCCTGGGATATATCAAACGTATGACGGTAGATAATTTCAAGGCGCAGAACAGAGGCGGTAAGGGCATCAAGGGTATGCAGACCATCGAAGATGATTATATCGAGGATCTGCTGATGACCACCACACACCACTACCTGAACTTCTTTACCAACATGGGAAGAGTCTACAGGATTAAGGCTTATGAAATTCCGGAGGCAGGAAGAACTGCCAGAGGTACAGCAATCATCAATCTGCTGCAGCTTGCTCCAGGTGAAAAGATTACTGCAATGATCCCAATCAGGGAATATGATGAAAATAAGAATCTCTTTATGGTTACCAAAAAAGGAACGGTGAAGAAAACTTCGCTGATGGAATTCAGTAATGTCCGTAAGAACGGTCTTGCAGCCATCAACCTTAGGGAGGATGATGAACTGATTGAAGTTAAGGCAACGGAAAAGGGAGATGATATCTTCCTGGTAACCAAGCAGGGTATGTGTATCAGGTTCCAGGAAACGGATGTAAGACCTACCGGCCGTACTTCTATGGGTGTCATCGGTATGAATCTGGATCCCGGAGATGAAATTGTAGGCATGCAGCTGAATCATCAGGGAGAAGCATTGCTGTTCGTATCTGAAAACGGTATGGGCAAACGTACCGATATGGAAGAATTTACTGTTCAGAAACGTGGCGGTAAAGGCGTGAAGTGTTACAAGATTACCGAAAAGACAGGAGATGTAGTGGGTGTCAAAGCTGTCAACGATGATAATGAAATCATGATGATCACTACAGAAGGCATTATCATTCAGCTGAGAGCTCAGGATATCAGCGTTCTCGGAAGAATCACTTCCGGTGTGAAGTTAATAAACCTGGAAAAAGGCGTTAAGGTAGCACAGATTGCCAAGGTTAGAGAAAAGGTTTCCAATGGTGAGCAGGAGTTTGATAATGTAGAAGATGCCATGGAACAAATTGTCGATGACGAAGATGTTGATGTAGAGAGCCCGGAGTCAGAGGATGAAATCTAACGGACTAAGACAGAGTCAGGCTTAAAAGCAGAGTGTGAAAAATTGTTTTTCATTATAATGTTTACCCCGGAAAATGCGTTTTCCGGGGTAAACTTATGTTAGAAAATATGTACTTAATTTTAACTTGATTATTGCTTAGGAAAGTGGTATCATGCTTTTGTTTTGGAAATTTTTTTAAGAATTATTATATAACTAAGGAGTGGATGAAAATGAGTACTTTGGTAATGTGCTTATCAGTGGCTATGATTGGAGGACTTCTGATGTCCCGTTTAGCCAAGAAATTGAATTTGCCGGCAGTTACGGCATATCTTGTAGCAGGGTTACTCCTGGGACCTTATTGTCTGGGAGCATTACATATTCCCGGACTGGGATTTAATACATTGGAACAGGTGGATGGTTTCAGTGTGATTTCCCAGGTAGCTATGGCATTTATTGCTTTTACAATCGGTAATGAATTCAGATTGACACAGTTAAAACACATGGGAAAGCAGGCAATCATTGTAGGTATCCTGCAGGCAGTAGTAACAACTGTAGTAGTTGATATTGTACTGATTACACTGCATTTGCTCTTCCCTTCTGTGATTTCTCTTCCCTCAACTATTGTATTAGGCGCAATCGCTTCTGCAACAGCTCCGGCAGCAACATTGATGGTTGTTAAGCAGTATAAGGCAGAAGGTCCTCTGACCAGTCTGTTAATGCTGGTAGTTGCAATTGATGATGCAGTTGGTCTTGTGCTTTTTGCAGTATCCATGGGTATTGCAAATGCCATTGAAATGGGAAGTATCAGCGTTGTAGGTATGGTAGTTGAGCCGCTTCTTGAGATTGTATTATCTCTGGGACTCGGTGCAGTTATGGGACTTTTGTTAAATTATGTGGAAATATTCTTCCATTCCAGAAGTAAGCGTATGACTATTTCTGTTGCATTTGTTATGCTGACAGCCGGTATTTCTATGATGGAATTTGAAATCGGCGGTATCCATTGCGGATTCTCACTGCTTCTGACATGTATGATGTTAGGTACTGTATTCTGCAACATCTGTGAGACTTCAGAAGAATTGATGAACCGTGTAGACGGATGGACTGTTCCTTTGAACCTTTTATTCTTCGTACTTTCCGGTGCTGAACTGGATCTGAAGATTCTGAGTGATCCTATGGTTCTGTTAATCGGTGTGCTTTATATTGCAGCCAGATCTTGCGGAAAATACTTTGGTGCTTACAGCAGCTGTTCTTTGACAAAATGCAGCAAGAATATTACAAAGCATCTGGGAATTACACTGTTCCCTCAGGCGGGTGTGGCATTGGGTATGTCTCTTACCGCAGCTTCTCTGTCTGATGGTGCAATTGTAAGAAATGTTGTATTGTTCGGTGTTCTTGTATATGAGCTTGTAGGTCCTACACTTACCAAGCGTTCTCTGCTTGCCGCAGGTGAAATCAAGTTGGAAGGCAAGACAAGTGCAAGAAGTATGAACCAGCCCAAGCCTCCTATCAGCTTAAAGGGCTAATACACGGATACCGATAGCGCAGGAAGAACATGCAGAATCAGGAAATACTACGATTTGAAGAAGCAAAAAAGAAAATCATAGGAATTGACAGACAGCGTCTGGGCATCGGTACCTATGGAGAGAAGACGGTTCATGCGATCTTTAAGAATTTCTATGAGCCGGATGAAGACAAACAGGAAATTCCAATCGACAGGTATGTAGCAGATATCTATAACGGGCAGGAAATCATTGAAATTCAGACAAGACAGTTCAACCGTATGCGGGACAAACTGGCGGCTTTCCTGCCTCTGTATCCTGTCACCATAGTATATCCTATTCCCAGGGAAAAGTGGGTTATCTGGATTGATGAAGAGAGCGGGGAGCTGAGCAAGAAGCGCAAGTCTCCCAAGCGTGGAAATCCGTATCAGGCGTTTACGGAGCTCTATAAAATCAAAATGTTTTTAAAGGATCCTAATCTGAAGTTAAAACTTGTTTTGACAGATATGGAGGAGTATCGTCTGTTAAACGGCTGGAGCAGGGATAAGAAGAAAGGATCAACCAGGTATGACCGCATTCCTACTGAAATTGTGCAGGTGGTAGACATTGAGTGTCCACAGGATTATATGCAGTTTGTGCCAATTGAACTGGAAGGTGACTTTACGGTGAAGGAATTCGGCAAAGCGGCACATATTCCCGAGAGATTGTCTCAGGTGGTAATGAACATACTTTATCATATGGGAATTGTGGAGAGAGTCGGGAAGAAAGGAAATGCTTATATTTATAATCTGAAAGAGTGAGGAGCAGAGCTAATGGTAGGGCTTTTGCTCCTTATTTGTATCTTTCTCTTGTTTTTTGATAAAAGTAGTGCTACACTTTGATGTGTAATTAAATATTGCAAGCATTACAGGTGTCGGATAAGAAAGTGCTATCATATAAGAACATTCTTGATTCGATGAAAAGGGAAGCAGGTGTAAGTCCTGCGCGATCTCGTCGCTGTAAGGGAAGAGTCTTGTTTAGACAACAAACTGATTAGGAAGTGTTGTATACAGGTCACTGGATAAATGTCACCGCTAAGGTGGAGGAAGATGTCCGGGAAGGCAAAACAAGATGATGAGACCCGAGCCAGAAGACCTGCCTGTAGTGGGTACTGTAGGACCACGAGGAATTGGTTAGTACGGATGATTATGAAGCTGATTTATAATCTTTGTGGCCTTCTGTGAAAAAGTATATTCATAGGAGGTTTTTTACGTTACATTTGAAGATTAGAAATAAGCTTTGGATGAAGCGGAACCAAAAGCTCATGACCTGCGAAAGTTACAGCCCGGTAGGGCAGAAAGGGAGGTCATAAAAATGACAGAAGCAAAGAAACAAAAGGAAACAGGAAAACAGGGTGCATGGAAGATCGGTCTTGGTGTACTGGGGCTGGTAGTGGTAGTTGGATTGATGGCGTTATTATATACCAGATTTTCAGCAAAACCGGTAGCGGGCAGCAAGGAAATTACGATCGAGGTAGTGGACAATGAGAAGAAGTCTACCATGTATGAAGTAAAGACAGATGCAGAATATCTGCGTCAGGCCATGGAGGAAGCAGAGGGGCTTACCTTTGAGGGCGAGGAAGGACCGTATGGTCTTTCAATCAGCATAATAAATGGTATCAGGGCTGATTATACGAAAGACGGCGCCTACTGGAGTTTTTATGTGAATAATGAGTACTGCAATTATGGTGTTGATGAGCAGCCGGTAATGGATGGGGATGCTTTCAAGATTGAATATACGTCAGCACAGTAAATTTGCGAACATAGAGATACAAAAGGAGAATCGTGGGATGATAATGGAAAAATTTTCTCCCGGGAAAGATAAGAAAAAGCTTCTTCGACTGACGATTCAGGATATCACACTAATTGGTATGATGGTAGCTGTCATTGAAGTGTGTAAGATGGCTATGACCTTCTTGCCGAATATTGAACTGACCACTTTTTGGGTTATTATGTTCACCCTTTTTTTTGGGTGGAAGATTATCTTTGTGATTCCGGTATATATTCTGATAGAGGCTGCGATTTATCCCTTTGGGCTGTGGCTGGTTATGTATCTGTATACGTGGCCGCTGCTTGCACTGATCTCTTATCTGTTTCGTAAAGTGGATTCTGTATGGATTTGGTGCATGATATCGGCTACTTTCGGATTGAGCTTCGGTCTGCTTTGCGCGATTCCCTATGTATTCATCAATGCACCGGGAGGGGATTTGAGGGCAGGGGTATCTGCTGCATTTGCCTGGTGGATAGCCGGAATTCCTTGGGATATCGTCCATGGGGTGGCCAATTTCGTATTGATGCTGGTGCTTTACTATCCGGTGAGGAAGATTATGAATATGATTAAAAGAAGTCTGAAGAGATAACAGAGAAAGGGTGTCGGGGAAATTTTCCGATACCCTTTCTTATTAACTATTTATACCATAGGTCTCGTTTTTGCTTGGAAAGACCTTAACATTCTTTTGAAGAACGGAAATATTTTGAAGTGATTTTTTGTAGGTTTGTGGGGACATTCCGGTGTATTTTTTGAAAATCTTACTGAATTGGGTGTAGTCCTCGTAACCAATCAGATTGGCAGCCTGTGCAACACTGAAACGGTTGAATGACAGATGGTTTGCCGCACATTCAACTCGTTTTCGAATAAGTAATTCTCGGAGTGAGTATTTACAGTATTTTGCAAAAATCGCACGCACATAAGAAGGAGAGAGGTGCAGATACTCGGCAACATCTTTAGGGGTAATTCCGTCCAACAGGTATTCCTCTATAAAAATAAGTGCTTGCTTATAGTAAAAAAATGCATCTTCATTTGGTGTGTTGGGCTTTTTGAAGTTATGATTTTTGTGTAATGCCATCAACCGCAGAAAAACACTCATAAGGTAATAATCCGTATCGCTGTCCGGGTGTAATTCAAAAAGTGGATCATGAAAAAATTCGGGGATCTGATCGATAAAGGGACAATCCTGAATTTGGGGTACCGAGAGAAATCCTGCGTTTTTCATAATGTTCTCGATTCCTGGTCCTGCGATACCGATGTAATAAAACTCCATAGGATCGTCTTCATCCACGATAATAACATGTTCGTCATAGGGATGGGTAAAAAACATTTGTCCTTTTTCAACCGGTTGTCCGTTGAAATAGCCTTTTCCTCGTATGACATAGTGCAAAATAAAGCGGTTGACAGATCGTGGACCGTGCGATTTATTGGGCCAACTGACCTCATAGCCTAAGGAAATTACATGGCAATCGGGGGAATCGTCTTTTTCCGAGGTATAATAGCGGTAGGAAAAATAAGGATATTGCTTCATTTCAGAGGTGGGAGGGGTCAGAGAGCGCAGGTATTTTTCAGGGGCGTTTTCTTGAGGGTAGGCAATTGCATACCGATAAAATGACATGGGAAACCTCCTGTCTGTTTAATCTAACTCAAATGTAATATAACATCACAAAAACAAAAAGTCAATGGTCTAGCCGTCCCTCCGTCAGCCAGAGCATGAAAAGCCTCATGCAAGCATGCACTTTTATGCCAGTGGCTTACGTGTGAGCTGTAACAGTCGAAAATGCCATATTTCGTGTTGAAAGTGTCATTGCGGGTAAAGTATAAACATGACATAATATCATTAGAAAACGCGCGATTTTCGAATATGGAAGGAGGTTTTCTATGAAAAAATATCGAAATGTGTTTCATTTGGGAGTTTTACTCCTGTCATTGTGTTGCTTGCTTTTGTCAATGATCTCTTGTTCGGGGGACGGTCAATCTGCCGAAAATACCACTGTATCGGAACCGGATGAGGAATACACCTCAGAGCATCAGGATACGGAACAGGGGGTTATGATCGCTGAGACCCCGCTTTCGGATTATACGATCGTGTATGAAACCGAACGGGACGGATATGCCGAAATTGCAGAGCGTTTGCGCGATATGATCAGCAATAGTTTTAGCATTAATTTACCGCTGTATGCAGATAATGACCATGAGGAAGTTGGAGCGGAGATTTTGATAGGAAAAACAAACCGATCTCTTTCTACCTCCGTTTATACTGAAAAGTCCCCCCAACTGATGACATATGAGGTCATCGTACGGCAAAATAAACTGCAAATTGTGTGCGGCGGTCCTTATTCCGCACGGCAATGCGTGGACTCTTTACGTTCTTCTCTTTCTTCTTTGGAAAAGGAGGGCGAATATTTTGCTACGGACCTGGCACCGGACACTGCGGAACTCGCAGCAGACGCAAATCTTCGTGTGATGACCTCCAATGTTTTGGCAGCAAGATGGGGTGAGGATTCGAATAGCGCGGTAGCCCGGCTCATTCCGCCTGTTTCGCAACGTGTGGAGATTTTTGCCGCACTGCTTGCCGATTATCAACCTGATGTGATAGGAATGCAAGAGGGTGACCAAAAATGGATCGATCAATTGCCCGTATACTTGGAAATTTTGAAACGTGATTATGGAATTGAATACACATGGGTATTTCCCACTTATGAGGGAGTGCAAAACCTGACCTCGATTCTGTATCGTAGCGATAAATACGATCTTGTCACATCCGATGTTCAAGTAAACTCCTATTGGGATGTATCGCAAAAGAACTACCATCTACGCTTGTACGCATGGGTAAAATTGCAGGAAAAAGCAGTGTCAGCAAAAGAATTTATTGTTTTGAACACGCACTGGGCTTGGGAGAGTGCCGATTGGGTCGAAAAAAGCGTGAGTGAGGAGATTGAACTCGTCAATTCTTTGCGTTCACAGTATGGAGTTCCGGTATTCTGCACTGGAGACTTCAACAGCAACCAATATTCGGCGGATTACAGCCGATTTGTAAGCAAAGCCGGTGTAGCCGATCTTTGCCCACAGGCTGAAAATATCGGGGCGTTGATCAATGAATGCGGTGGTTGCGGATCCATCGGTTCGCCTCGCACGGATAAGAGCTATATTGACCATATTTTTGGTGTCGGTTCCTATACCTCCTTGCGTTATGAAACAATTGTGGGAAATGAGATCCAATGGCTTTCTGATCATGCGCCTCACATTGCGGATATCAAACTAAATTAAAAAAGGAGATTGCACTGCCTCCGTCCCTGAACGCAACGCCATAGGCGAAAATTCCTATGGCGTTTTTATTGCCTGTCGCTGTCATGTTTAATCTTCTTCCTCATGATACTGTGACCTCTTCAAAGAAAAAATAAACTCACTTCCAACCCCTTGTGTACTGATGACATTGATATGTTCGTCATGGGCAGTAATGATTTCTTTCACAATAGCAAGCCCCAGTCCGGTTCCCTTTTTGTCCTTACCTCTGGACGAATCAGACTTGTAAAAACGGTCCCAAATCAGCTTCAGGTCATCTTTAGGGATACCGATACCTGTATCTTTTACAGAAACAAATATCTTGTTCTTCTTCTCAGAAGTTTCAATCCTGATAGAAGAGTTATGGTGGCTGAACTTGATGGCATTGTCAATCAGGTTGTACAGCACCTGCTGTACCTTGTCTACATCTGCATTTACATACAATTCATCTCCGGTGAGAACCAGTTCAATGTTCATATTTTTGGGTACGCATGTACCTTCAAAGGAAGCAGCAGTCTTGCGAATGATGCTGTTGATATCAAAATCAGATTTATTCAGCATCATGCCTTTGGTATTTAGGTTGTTCAGTGTCAATAGACTGTTGGTGAGCTTGGTCAGGCGTTCGGTTTCATTCAATACGATGTTCAGATACTTTTCGTGCATTTCAGGTGGAATGGTTCCATCAATCATGGCTTCCAGGAAGCCGCGGATAGAAGTCAGCGGAGAACGGAAGTCGTGGGAGACATTGGCTACAAATTTCTTCTGGTCATCCTCGGAGCGGGCAATTTCACTTGCCATATAGGAAAGGCAGGCGGCCAGATAACCGATTTCATCTTCGCTTTCCATCTGAAATTCATATCGCATGTTGCCTGAAGCATACTGCTCCGTGGCATAGGTGATTTTTTTCAGAGGAATATATACGATTTCCGTGAAAAAAATCAGGATGATAATGGACAGCAGGAACAGGATCATCAGTGTAATGTAGGAAATATTAAGCAGGCCTGCTGCAGACTGCTCAATGGCTTTCATGTTGCTGTGGATGACCACATAGCCTTTTACTTTATAATTGCTGGTGATGGGAGCAATTACACTGAGCATTTCTGTTTCAAATTCATCGAAGAAAGTGCCGATGGTATAATAAGAGCCTTTGGTTATCGTCGGGTCAAAGCCATCTACCATGATAACCTCTTCTACATTTAACGGCATGGTAGTATCCAGTACCAGGCGTCCCGAAGGATTGATGATACGGATTGTGGCATTAAGATAAACCGACAGGGCGTCCAACTGATTTTTTACCGTTTCCAGCGTAATCTCACTATTGTATAGCCCTGTGGCGTAAGTGTTGGCAATCAGTGTAGCTTCGGAGTACAGAGAATCGGCTTCTTCCCGGATCAGATGATCTTTGATCATATTAGGCACAAAAGTGCTGATGATGACGAACCCGAATACCCCGAAGATAAAGTATGCCAGGATAAATTTCAGGTACAGTGTCTTCTTCATTTATCGCACCTCAAATTTATATCCGATTCCCCAGATGGTGGAAATCTTCCAATTGGCGTGATCTTTGATCTTTTCACGGACACGCTTGATATGGACATCCACAGTACGGGTGTCTCCGATGTATTCATAACCCCAGATCTGATCCAGAAGCTGTTCCCTGGTAAATACGTGGTTGGGGGAGGAGGCCAGGAAGTATAAAAGTTCCAACTCCTTGGGTGGCATATCCACGTTATGTCCCATGTAAGTGACGGAGTAGTTGGTCAGGTTGATGGTCAGGTCCTGATAGCTGACGCATTTCTCAGTGGGCACATCAGGAGAAGACACCGCAGGTTTGTAGCGGCGCAGCACAGCTTTCACTCTTGCTACCATTTCTTTGGAATCAAAAGGCTTTTCAATATAATCATCGGCGCCCAGTTCCAGTCCCAATACTTTGTCAAATACTTCTCCTTTGGCAGAAAGCATGATAATGGGCAGCGTGTATTTCGCTCGCACCTCGCGGCAAACCTGATAACCATCTATGCCGGGAAGCATGAGATCCAGCAGGATCAGGTTGGGATTGAAAGTCAGGATCGCATTCATTACGGATTCTCCGTCATTGACGATCATGGTATCGAAGCATTCCTTAGTCAGGTACAGAGAAATCAGCTCTGCAATGTTGTTGTCATCGTCTACAATCAGTATTTTCTGTTTATTAACCATGTGATGTCTCCTTGTGTTAAAGGTAGCTGCAAAGCAGCTGAACTGTGTCCGTCTATTTGAAAGTGACGATAGTCACGCCGGCATCGCCTTCGCCATATTCGCCGAGGCGGTATTCCTTTACATTTTTCATTCTCTTTAAATGATTGTGAACGGCACTTCTCAGTGCGCCTGTTCCTTTTCCGTGTACGACACGTACGCTGCTCAAATGAGCCAGATAGGCATCGTCCAGGTATTTATCCAGTTCGGCCAAAGCCTCGTCCACGGTGCGTCCCAGAAGATTGATTTCCGGGGAGATGGAGAAGGATTTGGACATTTTTATCTTGCCGGTATTGGTGCGCTGCAGGGTAGGTGTGGAAATGGTTTCCTCCTCGGTAAGCACCAGGTCGCGGATATTGGTCTGGGTACGCATGATACCGCACTGTACGAACAGATTACCCTTGGCATCCGGCAAGGTGGAAACGGTTCCTTTCAGTCCCATAGAAAGAATCTTGACGGCATCGCCTTTCCTTAACTTCTTGGGATCCAGCTCTTTCCTGGCAGGCTGCTTGCCGGATTGCTTAGATGCATTCAGGCTCAGCTTTTCATTCTTTTCATTGATCTTGTCGCGGACCTTCTGGCGCTTCTTTTCCAGCTCGCGGATGTCGGTGCCGGCACCCAGCTTATTAAAGTCACGGATGGTCTCATCGGCTACTTCCTTGGCTTCCTGCAGGATCGTGCGGGCTTTTTCGTTGGCCTCTCTGAGAATTTTATCCTTGGCCTGATCAATTTTCTCATTTTTCTTACGAAGCTGCTCTTCCAGGGTGCGGATTTTCTCTTTGTATTCTGCAATTTCCCGGCGTTCTTTCTCGATGGTCACTCGGCTGTGTTCCAGGTCGGCAATGACGTCTTCAAAGCTTTCGTCCTCTTTACTGATCTGTTCTTTGGCTGCGTTTATGATTTCATCGGAAAGTCCCAGCTTGGAGGAAATGGCAAAAGCGTTACTCTTACCGGGGATACCGATTAACAGTCGATAGGTGGGCTTTAAGGTTTCCACATTAAATTCACAGCAGGCGTTTTCCACAAAGGAGGTAGAAAGTGCATAAATCTTCAGCTCGCTGTAGTGGGTGGTGGCCATAGTACGGATGCCCCTGTCATGCAGATAATTCAGGATGGCAATGGCCAGGGCCGCACCTTCTGTAGGGTCGGTTCCTGCTCCCAATTCATCGAACAGACACAGGGAATCCGCATCGGCATGGGCCAAAATGTGGACAATGCTCGTCATATGAGAGGAGAATGTGGATAAACTCTGTTCAATGCTCTGTTCGTCACCGATATCAGCATACACTTCCGTGAAAATAGAAAGTTCGGAACGGTCAAGTGCCGGAATGTGAAGACCGGCCTGCCCCATCAGGGTGAAAAGTCCCACTGTTTTCAGGGAAACCGTCTTACCGCCGGTGTTAGGTCCGGTAATGACCAACAGGTCAAAGTCTTTGCCTAAATGTATATCAATTGGGACTACTTTCTTTTTGTCTAAAAGGGGATGACGTCCTTTCCTGATATTGATATAATGATCCTCGTTAAAAATAGGTTGAGTAGCATTCTGGTCCATGGCCAGCTTGGATTTGGCAAAAATGAAATCCAGTCTTGTCATGAGCTGCTGGTTGGTGCGGATTTCGGGTACATGTTCACCTACCTGGGCGCTTAAGGTGGCCAGGATCACTTCGATTTCTTTCTTTTCTTCCAGTTCCAGTTCACGCAGTTGGTTGTTCAGGCTGACTACAGCAGCAGGCTCAATGAAGAAGGTGGAGCCGGTGGAGGACTGGTCGTGGACCATACCGGTGACCTGGCCCTTGTATTCTGCCTTAACAGGGATACAATAACGGTTGTTGCGCATGGTGATGACAGCATCCTGCAGATAGGTGCGGCAGGAACCGTTTACCATGGAAATGAGCTGGGAGTGAATCTTGTCATTGGTCAGGAGCATGTTGCGCCTGATGGATTTTAATTTCGGGCTGGCATCATCTGCAATCTCTTCTTCTGAAAGAATGCAGCGGTTGATCTCTGCAGCCAGCTGTGTCAGAGGGGTCAGCAGGTCAAAGTACTCGTCCAGGCTGTCGGAAGGTGCATCTTCTCGTTCTTTCCTGCCATAAGTCTTGATGCGGTTCACGTTATCCAGAAGCTTTGCAACCTTTAAAAGCTCCTGGGTAGACAGGGTGCTTCCGATTTCCAGAGTCCTGAGGGAGAAACCGATGTCGTAGTTGCCGCCGAAGGAGGTACTGCCTTTTTTAAATAATCTGTTCAAACCGTCTTTCGTTTCGTTCTGGGCCTTGCGGATTTCATCGATGTCCACCATAGGAATCAGCTCTTCGCAGAGCTTTTTACCGGGTGCAGAGTCAGCTTTCTCTACTAAAAGAGCGATAATTTTATTATATTCTAATGTTCGTAAAACTTTTTCATTCATGACTGTAAATCTCCTAAATTGAAAGCCATTATAATCTTTCAAGGCATATGCAGCTGCTGATCCGTCTGCAAATGTGGGATTTTGCCCTGATGTGGAGCAAAAAAAAGTACTTCACATGCCAAGTATACCACAACCCCATCTTACAGGAAAGCGCTTTTTCTTTACTTTTTACGCGGAATCGGATATACTTAATATGCATTTGTAACCAGGGATTTATTTTCACCATGGAGGCTTTATTTATGCCGGAAAATCAAGATATGCAAAATGAGCAGAAGGAATTTATCATCGAGAAAATTAAGGAGCGCCCTGTAAACAGGAAGAAATTGATGCGCAGGACGATCACTACGGCTGCTATGGCAGTTATTTTCGGTTTGATCGCCTGCTTTACATTTCTGATATTGGAACCCATCATCAGTAACTGGCTGTATCCGGAAGAGGAGCCCAACATTGTGCTTTTCCCGGAAGATCAGGAGGAGATGGGACCGGAAGAGATGCTTTCTAATACCATGCAAAATCTGCAGCAAACGAATCAGGATATAAATGGCGATAAAACGAATACGAAAGAGGAGGCTGGCTCACCTCCGGAAAGTGTGATACTGGAAGAAGAGCAGATTGAGAAAATCCTGGAAGGTGTAACGCTGGATATAGACAATTATCGTGAATTATACAGTGTTTTGTCAGGCTATGTAAGTGAGTTGAATCATTCCATCGTGACGGTAACGGGCATCAGTTCGGATGTGGACTGGTTGAACAATGTGATGGAAAGCAGTAAGCAGTCTTCGGGAGTAGTAATTGCCAATAACGGCAAGGAACTTTTGATTCTGGCGGATTATGGACCGATTAAAAAGGCGGAAAGGCTTTCCGTAGCATTTTCTGACGGCAGCAAAGCGGATGCTTATGTGAAAAAATTTGATAAAACCACAGATTTGACAGTGATTGCGGTAGATTTAAACAGTCTGTCCAAAGAAGCGGTAAATAATATCACCATTGCAACTCTGGGCACCACCAGTATCAGGAAGAATACCGAAACGCCGGTTGTTGCACTTGGCAGCCCTATGGGAACCAGCGGGTCTATAGGGTATGGTATCATTGCGGCCGAAAGCCAGGTTCTTGAGGTGGACACCAGATATAAGATGCTTCAGACGGATATCTACGGGAGTCAGAATGCAGGCGGGTTTCTCTTTAATCTGCAGGGACAGCTGATCGGTGTGATCACGAATAATTCCGGCAGTGACATGAAGAATCTGATCGTAGCTTATGGTATTTCTGATCTGCGTAAGCTGATTGAAAAATTGTCTAATAATATAGCGATAGCTTATATGGGCATCACAGGAATCGATGTAAGTGAAGAGGCCAATTCAAAAATGAATGTGCCTTTTGGAGCTTATGTAACAGAAGTAGCAATGAATTCTCCGGCCATGATGGCAGGCATCCAGCAGGGCGATGTCGTTGTGTTTATGGATGGAAGTGAAATTCAAAGTTTCAGCGATTATATCAGAGTATTAATGAATGCGACAGCAGGTGAGACTATCGAAGTGACACTCATGAGACAGTCTCAGGAAGAATATAAGGAAATGACTCTTAATATTGAATTAGGGGAGTCAGGAAAAGAGGGTTAAATGAAATATATTAAAGATTTACGAGAAGGCGACAGGGTATTTGATATCTACTTGTGCAAACATAAACAGGCAGCAGTGACCAAGAACGGTAAGCCCTATGAAACGGTAGTCCTCCAGGACAAGACAGGTACGGTGGATGCCAAGGTATGGGAACCCAATAATCCGGGTATCGGAGAATACGATACACTGGATTACATTGAGGTATACGGTGAGGTTACGAATTTCCAGGGGGCCCTTCAGGTCAATGTAAAGAGAATCCGTGTCTGCAAGGAGGGAGAGTATAATCCGGCAGAGTACTTGCCCGTAAGTTCCAAGGATATCGACCAGATGTATCAGGAACTTCTGGGATACATAAAGAGCATTCAGAATACATATTTAAAACAGCTGCTGGAATCTTTTTTTGTAAAAGATCAGGCTTTCATAAAGGCCTTCAGAACTTCTTCTGCCGCCAAGACGGTTCATCACGGTTTTGTAGGCGGACTTTTGGAGCATACTTTAGGTGTAACCAAGCTATGTGATTATTATTGTAAGGCATATCCTATTTTGAAAAGAGACCTGCTGTTGACTGCGGCTATGTGTCATGATATCGGTAAGACGAAGGAAATATCTCTTTTCCCGGAAAATGATTATACCGATGACGGTCAGCTGCTTGGCCATATTGTGATGGGCTCTCAGATGATTGGGGAGAGAGCGGCTAAAATTGAGAATTTTCCTCATGTAGTACTGGCTGAGCTTCAGCATTGTATTCTGGCTCATCATGGAAAATATGAGTATGGTTCTCCTAAGATTCCGGCTATTATCGAGGCACTGGCATTGAATTATGCGGATGATACGGATGCAAAGATGGAGACCTTTAAGGAGATTCTGGAGAATACCAATGAGACGGGATGGCTGGGATATAATCGGTTATTTGAGTCGAATTTGAGGGCTACAAGGCTGGAGTAAGTATTTGGCTTGGCTGCAGTAATAACATGTACGGCAGGCTGAATTAGCTGAGTAGTTTATAAAAATATGCTACATTTCCGGAGGTTTGTATGGAATATCGGAAAAATGATCTGGTGACAGTGACGATAGAGGATATGGGAACAGAGGGAGAAGGCATCGGCAAGGTGGATGGTTTCACCCTGTTTGTCAAGGATGCAGTCATCGGTGACACTGTGGAGGTCAGAATTCTAAAAAGTAAAAAGCATTATGCCTATGCCAGATTAGAGAAGGTGATCACACCTTCTCCTTTTCGCAGTCAGCCGAAATGTGCTTATCACAGGCAGTGCGGCGGCTGTCAGATTCAGGCGCTGAGTTACGAAAAGCAGCTGGAATTCAAGGAGTCCAAAGTAAGGAATAATCTCATTCGCATCGGCGGTTTTGACGAGTCCTTTATTGACAGTATCATGGAGCCAATCGTGGGAATGGACGAGCCTTACCACTACCGCAATAAGGCCCAGTATCCAGTTGGCACGGACAAAAACGGAAATATTATCACGGGATTTTATGCCGGACGTACCCATTCCATTATTGCCAACACAAACTGTTATCTTGGTGTTCCTCAAAACGAGGAAATTTTAAAATGTATTTTATCCTACATGGAAAGAAATAAAGTGACGGCCTACAATGAGGAGACCGGTCAGGGCCTGGTGCGCCATATCCTGATCCGTACCGGTTTTACCAGCGGTGAAATCATGGTCTGCCTTGTCATCAACAAGAAAATGGCAAAGCTGTCATATCAGGCTTCAGGTGCTCAGAAGCAGAATAATGAATTCCTTCCTGCCCAGGGAGAATTGCTTCGTGATCTGGCTGCCATCAAAGGAATGACAAGTGTGTCAGTCAGCATCAATACCGAGAAAACCAATGTAATTATGGGCAGGGAAATTCATTGTCTCTGGGGCAGCCCTACCATTCAGGACACCATTCATGTCAGAGATATGCAGAAGGAGGGATATCCGTTTACCGGTCAGGAGCTGACCTTTAAGATATCACCGCTTTCCTTTTATCAGGTAAATCCTGTGCAGACGGAGAAGCTGTACAGCCTTGCACTGGAGTATGCAGGACTGACCGGCAAAGAGACCGTATGGGATCTGTATTGTGGTATCGGTACCATTTCACTTTTCCTGGCGGCCAAGGCCAGGCAGGTGTTTGGCGTGGAGATTGTACCTCAGGCCATTGATGATGCGAAGGAGAATGCGGTCCGCAATAAAGTTGACAATGCGCAGTTCTTCGTGGGAAAAGCAGAGGAAGTGCTGCCGCAGAAGTATCGGGATGAGGGAATCTATGCTGATGTGATCGTGGTGGACCCGCCCAGAAAAGGGTGCGATGAAGCTTGTCTGGGAACCATGCTTCAGATGAAGCCGGAGAGGATTGTGTATGTGAGCTGCGACTCGGCGACACTGGCACGGGATTTGAAGGTGCTGTGTGATGGCGGGTATGAGGTGAAAAGGGTTAGGGCGGTGGATCAGTTTCCGATGAGTGTGCATGTGGAGACGGTTGTCTTGCTTTCCAAGGGTGAGATCGACTCGAAAAAGGTTCGGGTTGAGTTCTCTTTGGAAGATATGGATATGTCTGATTTTCAAGATAAGGCAACCTACACACAGA
>JBGVLR010000074.1:0-22264 GCA_045124375.1 Acetatifactor sp. | reverse complement strand
ACACAGAAATTTTGCTTCGCCATTTTTCACTTCCTTCCTTTTTGGGCGACGGTTAGGGAGCCGCGGTTACACACCTTTTTCAAAGTGTGTAACCCACTATGACACTTTCAGCACTTCGGCTGCAAAGATGTCGTGGGCTCTACCGAGGGGGATGCGGCTTCTGCGGAAGCCTCGACCGGAATTTGTGGCTTGCAATGCATATACAAACCGCAAATTTCGGCGCGGATGGAAAATTTATCGTCACATGTTTTACTCAGTATTTCCATCCGCAGGCAGCGAGAAAAAGAGAATTTTCTCTGCCTGTTCATGTAGAGTTCTGACTCTACATGGAGACGAAGGATGCGATAGGGGAGCGCGTCGGTCGTGTCGGTCGTGACGATATTTTTGGTACCAAGGGGTGTCTCTAAAATATCGACACAATCGTCACAACCGTCACGGCGTGAGTTTGGTACGGTTCAGGACAATGGTGCGACCGCTATGGGTACGATTATTTTGGTAATCAATCCCGTACTCATTTTCCAACCTGGACTTGTTTACGTTAAGGTATCGTGAGAGTACATTGGGCTTCAGCTCCATTTCCAGAAGCTGAACCAAGTCGGTAGGGGTACCAGTCCATGAGTCTTTTAGAAATGTGTTGACTTTTTCCAGTATCGGATCAGGAGGTTGCTCTGTGGACTCTGCTTCAATGTGATCCAGAGTCCAGTTCAAGTGTTCCCGATCACGTATAAGAAAGATTTTTTGTTCCGGCTGGTCACGGCCAACCACATCCAGTGTGGCATTCATTGCGATGCCCCGCTCCTTTTGCAGAAGAAAAGCACCGTCTGCACAGCCGAGCAAACCAGTGGTACCGGAAATCATTTCAAATTTGTCGCTGGCAGGCTGCTTTCTGGTGTGATGAACCAGAAGCAGACAGATGCCATGTTTGTCTGCGAACATTTTTAACTTTCCGATGATTTCATAGTCACTGGCGTAATTGTAAGATTCTCCGCTGAGTTCTCTGATCTTCTGTAACGTGTCAATGATGATTAGTTGTGTATTGGGATGCTCTCTGATGAAAAGTTCCAGCTGATCTTCCAAACCTGCACCAATTTGTTTGGCAGCTGTTGCAAAGAACAGGTGCTCGGTGCTTTCTACACCAAACATCCGGAACATACGATCCTGAAGTCGTTTATAATCATCTTCGAGTGCAAGATATAGGACAGTGCACTGCTTCACAGGAAAATCCCAGAGAGGAAGTCCTGCACTTATGTGGTATGCAAGCTGTGCGACCAGAAAAGATTTACCAACCTTCGGAGCACCTGCTAAAAGATATGTTCCAGAGTAAAGCAGACCGTCGATGATTGGCGGTCTGCTGGGATAACTGGTTTCGTACAGTTCGTTCAGTGTTACAGTATGGAGGTACGAAGGATCAGACATGCGAGCCATCATGCGCTGAAAATTATCAAAATCTTCATCAGAAAATTCGGCTTGCGGGTTGATTTCATCACTGTAGGTTGCTATAATCTCAGTAGAGTAATTGGAGATCGGCTGTTCCCCGTCTGCGCCAACAGACGGATCCGGAACAGTCGTTTTTCTTTTTATATCAGTCATCAGATTCCTCCTTCATACCGTTCATGATAATGGCAATGAAGTGAATGGTTTCTAATAATTCAGGACTCATGTTTTCTCCGTTACTGAGTCTACGAAGTTCCTGAAGAAGCTCATCCAGCTGATTACGGAGGGCTTTAAAAATCCTGGGATTTCCTTGTACCACAACATCCTGCGCCAACAGTCTGCGGGTAATGTAATCCTGTTTCGTTAAGCCGGAAAGCTTCACATAAGTATCCAACAGATCTGCTTCTTCCGGAGATAAACGGAACGCGACCTGGCGGCAACGGAAACGATTATGATTATCCATATTTTTTGCTGACATAATTCAGATCCTTTCTACGCCCAGCTTTTGAGCGATTTCTTTTTGTGTGGTGGGGAACAGGTGCGCATAACGATAGGTAATGTCAATGCTCTCATGACCAACGCGATCCGCAATGGCTACTGCAGAAAAACCCAGCTCAATGAGCAGGGAAACATGACTGTGCCGAAGATCATGGATGCGGATTCGTTTGACTTTGGTTTCCTTACAGCCACGCGTCATCTCACGATGCAGATAGTTTTTGGAGATAGGGAAGATCCGCTCACCGGGAGAGATACCATACAGGCTTTTGATGTAATCTTTCATTTCAGCGGCGAGGAAATCGGGCATCTGTACGATGCGATTACTCTTGGGCGTCTTAGGATCTGTAATCACATCTTCACAATCGATTCTCTGATAGGATTTGCTGATTTTTACTGTTTTCTTCGCAAAGTCAAAATCCTCAGAGGTCAAAGCCAGAAGTTCTCCAAGCCGGAGGCCGCACCAGTACAGCAGCTCGAACGCATAATAGGAAATGGGTTTGTCCATCATAGCTTCAGAGAAACTCAGGTATTCGGGCTTGGTCCAGAACAACATTTCCTTTGTTTTTTCTTTTCCCATGTTACCGGCTTTTGCCGCCGGATTGCTTTTCAGTTCGTAGTACCGGACTGCGTGATTGAAGATCGCACTGCACTGATTATGGATGGTTTTCAGATAAGTAGGGGAGTACCCGTTTCCATCATCGTCCCGCCAGGTCATCATCACATTTTGCCATGCGATGATATCAGAAGCTTTAATCGCAGACATTTTCTTGTCTTTGAAATAGGGAAGAATCTTCTGATCGATTACGCTGGTTTTCATTTTCCAGGTATTCAGCTTCAATCGTTCTTTCAGATCCTGCTTGTATATTTCCACAAAGGAAGCGAAGGTCATATCCAAATCACCGGAGCCCTTATTCAGAAACTCCCGCTCCCATTCCAGTGCAGCCTTTTTGGTAGAAAAACCTCGTTTCACTTTTCGGCTGCGTTTTCCGTCCCAGGTATCGTAGTACACAGAAACGTACCACTTACCTTGTTTGTCTTTGTAAGCTGCCAATCATTATGCTCCTTTCTGGTTTGCTTCGGCCATTCCGTAGAACTGCTCTTCAAAGTATTTGCGGCTGACCTTGCCGTTGATGACGGTAAAGCCTTTTTCTGCTAATTCCTTGTTCATCTTCTGCATCAGCTTGTAAGCAAAAGCTCTGGATACACCCAGTTCGTCCATGACCTCAGTTGCTGTCATCATAAATTTTTTTGCCATTTGTGCTCCTTTCTTGTGTTAAAAACGGATGTTACTTATGTGCTGTGTCACAGATGTCGTTCCTGCCCGGGGATCTCCCGAACGTTTTGACTTTCCTTGGCATGCTCTTTTTGTCCGATCATCGCATGCTTCCCCGGTTGGTCATATCCCATCTGAACAGCTATTTAATTCAGAACATCGAACGGATGTTCTAAAAAGATTATAGCGAAGCATTGACAATAAATCAATAGATTTGTATAATGTTGTTTGTGGTGATGTAAATTCTCTAAAATCTAAAGAATCCTGATTTTCCAAAAGAGGTGTGATTATGGCGAAGGATTATTCTGAGTACAAACCGACAGATTATGAAAAATACCGTGCTCAGCGGACGAACAGAAAAGGTGTTGCGCTGGATTTCTTTCGGAATAAGGTGCGCTTCTTTCCGGAGGATAAGTGGTTCCGGATCTATGTTTATCGGGGACATGAACATCACATGATGCAGGATCTCATCGATGAATATGAAGCGGAGATCGTTGCCCGTGATGGCAGGGAACTTATGGATATGTCTGATGTAGAGCGTACAGAGATGCTGGAAAATAACCAGGAGAAAGAAGAGGAAAATGCGAAGCTGCAGGCAGCTATGCAGAAGAAGTATGAGGTGAATTTTTCTTTTGGCGAAGAGGACAGGGAATACTTTCATGAGAAGAACCCGGATAAAGATGTTATGCCGTTCGTTAATATTTTCAGTGGAGCACAGGTCCTTTTGAATTATGGTGAAGGCATTCTTGATTTTGTGTATGCGGATTTTCTGACACCTTTGAAACAGTCACTAAAATTGCTCCGATTGTTTGAATCTCTGGGTGAGGATGAAAACGGTGTTAAGCGCGAGAAACGCCAACGTGAGCCGGAGAAAATCTATAATCAGACACAGGTTCTTGTAACGGATTTCTTTGACTATATGATGTCTTTTTCATTGATACGTGATGTGGCGTATGCGTCTTTGTATTCCGCAATTTGTCCGCCTAAATTTGCAGGTGGTGTAAAACAGTCGGATTTGCTGATTTGGTATGGCAATTATCTTTTGGACCTGCAAAAGGAGTATATTTCTCTGATTAATTTCTGTTTTGATGACCAGTTTTATCCGGATGTTCTGGGGCATCTGCATCCATCTGAGCGGTATGCATTGTTCCGCCATTTCACGAACCGGCCCAGCTCTACAGTAAGGACAGAAGTAGTATCTTTTTCTCCCCGGAATATGAGTGGTGATGAAATGCCCTATGGATTGCCACCGAAAAAAATTGTTGAACGATTTAAGAATTCTCCGAAACCCGGAGAACAGCATAGAGAACTGGCAGAAAAACTGGGAATTCCCGTTGAGAAGCTGATCAACAGCATTACGGTTCCCAAATTCATGAACATAGAATATGAGTTCGGATCTGTGGTAGAGATGCTGGAACTGGAATTTACAAAGATGCTGGAAGCAAATCTACGGTTCCGGAAATGTAAGCGCTGCGGCAAGTATTTCATTATGAAGGGTAAGTATGATACCAACTATTGTGACCGTGTGGCACCGGGACAGACAAAGAACTGCCAGGAACTGGCCGCGATAGATAATTACAAGGCAAAGATTGCAGACAATAAAGCAATCCCGATTTACAACAAGTATTACAAGCGCTACGCAGCCCGTGTAAAGGTTCGTCAGATCAAAGAAGCAGATTTCAAGAAATGGAAGTATCAGGCATTAACCATGCGTGACGACTGTGCAGAAGGCAAAATCTCGGTGGAAGAGTACACACAGTGGATGGAAGACTCCTTCCCAAACAGAAAACCGAAACAGGACAAATAAAAAATCCCTCCTGATTGAACTTAAGCGTTCAAACAGGAGGGATTTCCTCTTGTGTGAAATTATCGGGATGATAGCAGAAATCGTATCAAATCAGTATCAATTTGCGGTACTGAATTAAAAAGTCATTGCGTTGCAACGCTTTTTCGATTTCGGTTATTATTCCCACTCTAGCCCTCGCCCTTGATTTCTCGTTAAAAAACGCACTTTTTTATATTGTTTTGTTCGTAAAAATCTCGGTTAT
Source organism: Acetatifactor sp. (assembly GCA_045124375.1). Lineage (GTDB taxonomy): Bacteria > Bacillota > Clostridia > Lachnospirales > Lachnospiraceae > Acetatifactor. Next base: position 17,011 of record JBGVLR010000074.1, on the reverse strand, counting down.
CCGGGTAATCCGTAGCGTTCGAAACTCTTTTGTAGCCAAAATGTAGCCGTGAAAATAAGTGTATTTTAGTTCATTTAGTCCCCAATATCCAGACTTGTGGTGTAAAAGGCTGGATAGGGGAATAAGTAGGAATAATAGTCATACCCTCCCATGTTTTGATTCACCTCACTCAAAATATCAAGGAGGATTACACTATGGAAAAGTATTATTTCAACAACGAAAATGGCCTCTGGTATGAGCTGCAAGGCGATTATTATATCCCGTGTCTGATCTTAGGGGAAGAAGACAACCGTCCCATCGGAAGGTGGGGAAGAAAGCAACTGCGGTATCTTAAAGAACACCGTCCTGTACTGTACACGGTTTTGCTTCTCGGCGACAAGCTGAGTGGTCATCTGGCGGAGATCGATGCCAGAGCCATAGAGATGTACGATCTGCTTATGAAGCAGATGGCGGAGAAGGAAGGCATCAACGAACAGCTGAAAGCAAAAGATCCCATGACTTGGGTGGGTGCTATGAATAACATCCGTAATCGTGTTGAAGAAATCGTAAATGCGGAGGTGATCTTCGCATGATTGAAAAATACATCCAGGCGTTGAGAGAATATGCCTTGTCCCAGGATCCTAGTTGCGCCGATGGAGAATCAGTCTTGGGTATGCTCTATGAGTACCATAACGAGAATTGCCCCTATGACAACGATGAAATCAAAGCGGATTTCAACGAACTGTACAGGCAGATGAATGGTATGCCATTGCGGGAGATGGATAAGATCATCTACCCGGTGTGTAAACTATGCAGGGATCACGAAAAAGCAGGTTTTATAGAAGGAATTAAAATTGGAATCAGACTAACTAATGAATTAATGTAGTAAATGGCCTCTGATGTATGGTTGCATCAGAGGCCTCATTATTATTTAGATGATAAAGTCGGGATGTTCTTTACAACCATTTTAAACTGAATAACATCTATAAGAAATTCGTGTTTGCATTTTGGGCAAAAAAGTGGAAAATTCAGTAAAAAAGTTGATGCATATACTTTTGTCCTTGTTTTTCCTTTGCAAATCGGACAGCGAATCCAACGAGAATTTTGTTGATCGATGATATTGCCTTTGATTGAGTTATCTGCTGTCATAATTTCTCCTTTCCCGTCTATGTGTTGCTTCTTTCAAAAGCGCATAAGCCGTAGAAGCAGCCGGGACACCCAGCAGCATACCAAAAGGACCGGCAAGGTTGCCACCCACGGTGATTGCGGCAAGCACCCACATTGCGGGCAGATTGATCTTTGCTCCCACCACTCTGGGATAGATCAGATTGCCTTCCACCTGCTGCAATGCCAAGAGGAAAATAACGAAGACCAGAGCTTTGAAAGGATTCACTGTCAGAATCATAAAGGCTCCAATGACAGTAGCGAGGAACGCGCCCACATAGGGGATCAATGCTGTGACACCGACCAAGGCGCCTACCATAGGTGCATAGGGAATCCGCAGAATTGCCATGCCGATGCCGCAAAGGGAGCCGAGAATCACAGCTTCGGTGGTCTGCCCTACAATGAACTGACGGAATATATCGCCGGATACAGCGCAGACATGTGCCATGTGATCAACAAACCGATTGGGTAACCAAACCCTTGCCAGCCGGGATATCTGTCTGGCAAGGGTTTCTTTGTTGGCCAGCACGTAGATGGAGAAAACAAAACCCACGATACCATCCAGCAAGGAGCTGGCGACCCCGCCCAGAGCGTTGGCGGTTCCGTCCAGAATCATGGTGCTGATTTGCTGAATCCAGTTTTCCAGCTGGGTTTTCAAAGCGAGCCAGTCGATATCCAGTATGGACAGCTGCTGCGCCAGGGGAATCTGGGAAAGATCCGCACTGCTGTCCAGTGCCGCCAATTGTTCCATAGCACCGGTGATGGATGTGACTACGATGGAAATGGCTCCCGTGAGTTCCGGGATGACCAGAACCGCGATGCCTACAAAGATACCAATCACAAACGATAGTACCAAAGAGCCATATTTTATAATACAGTATAAACTGTGTTGTTCAATGTTCTGTTTCTTGAATCACGATATTATTTACATTGTGATTTTATATGTATATCGTGTTTATGTATTGGTTCAGAGGTGGTGAAATAATTTTTGTACGCAATAGAAAGAAGTTTTAATTGGATAAGCTACATCTATAAACTGAAATATGCGATTTCTCGAATCGTTCCATAAGTAGTAACGATATAATGGCCGTAGATACATTACGAAATATTACAAAATGTAACTATTGTACAAATTTATGAATGAATTTTCTACAATGCTTGTGTACTTCTCGATGTCGAGACTTGTTGAAATTTTGCGAATCATATTGTAGAATTAATGGTAAATATTAACATGGCTGTGTTATATTCAATTTCGATTAATTAGGACAAGCATTATGAAAAAGAAAAAGATGTTGACAGTCCCAACAACGCAGCAGCTTGAGACAGAGATCAATCGTGTCCGGTATAAGCAAAAATATCGTTCTGTTATGAAAAGCACCATCTACATGCTGATCACTGTAGCTGCGGCAGCGATTCTGGTGGCAACACTTTGGCTGCCTGTTCTGCAGATCTACGGTAATTCCATGACCCCAACCATGCATAATGGTGACATTGTTTTCTCCCTGAAATCCTCGGATTTTGAGCAGGGCGATGTGGTTGCGTTCTACTACAACAATAAAATTCTGGTTAAGCGTGTCATTGCCGGACCCGCAGACTGGGTAGACATTACCGAGGACGGCACCGTCTATGTCAATGGTGAGTTGCTGGAAGAACCTTATGTAGCGGATAAGGCGCTGGGAGATACCAATATTGAACTGCCTTACCAGGTGCCGGATGCAAAGGTTTTTGTTATGGGCGATCACCGTTCCACTTCTGTGGATTCCCGGAATACGGCTGTTGGCTGTGTTGCGGAAGAGCAGGTGGTTGGAAAGATTATTTTCAGAATCTGGCCGTTTGATGCGATTGGGCCAGTGGACTAACTGCTATTTAGATTATTTAGAGAAGGAGGTCGAAGTACATGCGTGAGTCTTTACAGGAAACCGTGAAGATCTATGTATCCAAACATAGATCCAGAAAAGTGTTCCGTAAATTTGTCCAGGTTATGGGCTGTATTGTTGCATTTGTTACCACCTATGCTTTGATTCTTCCTGCGATTACAATGGAAAATACCACCTTCTGCGGCCTTGAGGAGCATGTCCATGCAGAAGCCTGCTACCAGCAGCAGATTGAGCACCGTGAGCTTATCTGCAGCATCGGTTCCGGGCTCCATGTACACAGCGGTGAATGCTACCATGAAAATGGTAGTGTAGTGTGTGGTGTGGCAGATTATATTATCCACAGCCATGACGATTCCTGCCGTGATTCCGCAGGGGTATTGGTGTGCACACTGCCGGTGCGCTCCCAGCATGTGCATAGCAGCAATTGCTACTACACACCGGAACCCGTGCCGCATGTTCACAGCGATGCCTGTATGGCGGATGTGAAGGGCGATCTGACCTGCACGCAGCAGGTCAGCGAAGGTCACCGGCATTTGGATTCCTGCTATCGTGTAGGTTCTGAATTACAGTGCACCAAGGTTGAGGGCCATCAGCATGGAGACCGCTGCTATGTTTCTCCGCTGATCTGTACAGTTTCCACTGCGCCTCATGCTCATGGAGACAGCTGCTACACCACCGGAGCACGGATCTGCAATATTCCGGAAAACCATATTCACCAGGGTGATTGCATTCAGACAAACCTTGTCTGCGGTCAGACGGAATCTGATCATACCCATGAATCGGGTTGCTATAGCTCGATGCAGGTTTGTACGGAGGATCATGAGCATACTGATGGCTGCTGGCAGAGTACGCTGTCCTGCGGTGCGTCTGACCATAGACACACCAATGCCTGTTATGAATCCAAAACGGTCTGTACCCAGCAGGAAGGTCATACCCACAGTGGTTCCTGCTACGAAAGAATCCTCAACTGCGGAAAAGCGGAAGGGGAAGTCCATGACCATGTGGAAGCCTGCTACGGTTCTCCTCAGCTGAACTGTACCCTGGAGACCAATCATACCCATATTGACTCCTGCTATCAGCAGGAACTGAACTGCCAGATTCCGGAATCTGACGGACATGCCCATAGCGATGCTTGTTATCAGTGGAACCGGGAGTATGTCTGTGGCCTGGAGGCAGGGCAGCCGGAAGAGCAGAAACCGGAACTGGTGTGCAAGGAACCGGAAGCATCCAGCCATTCTCATGGTGCGGACTGCTTTGAAACACGTCTGGTAGCAGCAGAACCTGTTTGCAGCGAAAACCATACACATACATACAGCTGCTATCAGCAGACCTGTATTGTTAAGGAACATAAGCATTCCGCCCAGTGTAATTCCGATCCGGAGGCGGATGTGGAAACCCGACAGTTCTGGGAATCCACCATGAAGCATGTGGAGCTTACAGACGACTGGAATGCAAATGTAGTCGCAATTGCGGAGAGTCAGTTGGGTTACACAGAAAGTACCCGTAATTATACCGTATGGGAGGATGGCTCCAGACACGGTTATACCCGTTACGGTGACTGGTACACGGTTCCTCATGGCGACTGGTGCGGTATGTTCGCATCCTTCTGTCTGGAATATGCCGGCGTAGAGGGAATGCCCTATAACTATGGTGTCAGACCCTGGATCGAGCAACTCTCTGAGCTGGATCTTTACAGAACCACAGAGGAATATACCCCCATCCCTGGCGACCTGGTCTTCTTCGACTGGGAAAAGGACAAGCTTTCTGACCATGTGGGCATTGTCTATGAAGTCATTGAGGCTACGGAAACTGAAAAAGCCAAACTGAAAACAATTGAAGGCAATTCCTCCAATTGTGTCCAGTTCCGTACATATGATCTGGATAATCCGGTACTTCTGGGCTACAGCATGCTGCCGGAGAATCCGGATGTGGAATATATTTGTAATCTTGACAGACATATTCATTCCAAACAGAATTGCTATGATGCAGAAGGCAACCCCATCTGCCAGATGATTTGGCATCAGCATGAGGCCTCCTGTATCAAAGAATCTATTGAAGAAACACCTCCGGAGATTCCCGCAGATCCTGTCTACTACTGCGGTCTGGAGATCCATGAACATGATGAAGCCTGTTATGATGCAGATGGCAACCCCATCTGCCAGTTGCCGGAGCATCAGCACGAGGATTCCTGCCTCGTGGAACCTCCCGCAGATCCAGTCTATTACTGCGGTCTGGAGATCCATGAACATGATGAAGCCTGTTATGATGCAGATGGTAACTCCATCTGTCAGTTGCCGGAGCATCAGCACGAGGATTCCTGTCTTGTTGAGCCTTCCGAAGAACCGGAGTACTACTGCGGTTTGGAGGAGCACCTGCATGATTCGGAAAGCTGCTACGATGAAAACGGCGATCTGGCCTGTCAGCAGACCATCCATGAGCATGGTGACGACTGTCTGATAGAGCCGACACCGGAACCCGTCTATTACTGCGGTCTGGAAGCACATACCCATGCGGAGGACTGCTATGACGCAGATGGCAATGAAATCTGCGAAAAGACTGTCCATGAGCATGGTGACGACTGTCTGATAGAGCCGACACCGGAACCCGTCTATTACTGTGGTCTGGAAGTGCATGCTCATGAGGAGGACTGCTATGACGCAGATGGCAACGAGATCTGCGAAAAGACTGTCCATGAGCATGACGATGACTGTCTGATAGAACCGACACCGGAACCTGTCTATTACTGCGGTCTGGAAATCCATGCCCATAGTGAAAGCTGTCTGGACGAAGCAGGAAAGCTGTCCTGCAGTCTGGATGAGCATGAACATGACGCTTCCTGTCTGATCCGGTATTACTGCGGAAAGACAGTCCATGTCCATGATGAGGCTGTGTGCTTCGATGCAGATGGCAACCTGCTCTGCGAAAAGACTGTCCATGAGCACCTGGCAAGCTGCCTGACGGAGCCGAAGCTATACTGTACCAAGACGGAGCATACCCACGATGAAGTGGAATGCTACGATGAAACAGGCAATCTGACCTGTGAGATCCCCGAGCATACCCACAGCGAAGTTTGCTGGCAGCCGCTCATGATGGCGGCGAAACCCAAGCGATACTACTGCGGCTACACCGAGGAGCATAGCCATGGGGAAGGCTGCTACGATGAAGCAGGCGAGCTTACCTGCGAAAAGCCTGAGCATACCCACACGGATGCATGCTCTGTCAAACCGCCGGAATATTTCTGCGGTATGCAGGAGCACACCCATGAGGATGCCTGCCGTGATTCTGCCGGAGGTCTGATCTGCAGTCTTCAGGAGCATACTCACAAAGCACTGTGTCAGGCCGATCTCAGTGATCTGAGTGCGGAAGATCGGGCAAAAGTAGAAGAAATCATCCTGATGATCGAGGCCATTCCTTCTGCGGATGACATCGATGCCAAACTGGCAGAATTCGAGGAAGCTGAGGACTACGAGGGGGAAGAAACCTGGCTTACGGAAGTATACCAGAAAATTTCCCTGACCTATGCCAACTACATGCTTCTTGACGATGCGCTGCGGCTTCGGGTAGTCAACCGTGACAAGCTGCTGGAGATGGAGTATATCTGGAGTATGATGCCCTTGCCGAACACCTGCCAGGTTTGGCTGGACGGCACCAATGGCAATATGACCAGTCTGAAGGGCTCGGATAATACTCTGTACAAACAAGTTGCCAGCGGTACGCAGGTCACATTACCCACAAGCTGGAAGAGCCCCGCAAAGTACAGCTATACCCTGCAGGGCTGGTATGCCATCAACCGAAGCAACAATCAGAATAATGGAAAGGGCTGGAATGAAGCCGTTCGGGAAGTGGAAAATAACTACTATGAACCCGGCGCAACGGTTACCATCACAGAGGATACCGTATTCTATGCCGACTGGATCGCTGCTACCTATGATATTGGCCAGTTCAATGCCAATGTTGTAGATACCATCAGTACAAATAACTTCATCACGACCAAGTTGTTTGACTATACCAGCATGTTCAATATGTACTCTTCCAGCTATACTGGCTCTGTATCGAAGGACAGTCATAGCGAACGCTGGAGTATTGTTGATGATAACACTGCGATTCCCGGAGGCAGTGATTCCTTTGGTCTGACCTTACGTGACTGGGATGAACAGAACCCGGTTCTTTCCTATCCCAGTAATATTAGTGACTGGACCCATTACTCCTATTCCCAGACCCTTACCCAGGGACTGCTGAATATGAGTCCCAGTCCTCTGAATCTGTTCTTTGACCAGAGCGGTGAGACTATGGGTGTCAATTATATTGGCACAGCGGATCATCTGTTCCAGTATGACCCGGATACCGGCTATTATTATTACGACTCTGCGAAGAACGCGGCTTCTTATAAGCAATCAGCCGAACGCTTCTATGTCTATGATTATCTGGAACGCGCCAACAGAACTTCCGATGAAGAAGATGGCGCTGCGGATTTCCTGCCCTTTAACTACCCCACAGTCAATACCAACGGTAAAACTGTTCCTACGGGAACTCTGAACGGTCAGCTTTATTACCAGTATGATAAACTGTATCAAAACAGCGGTTCTTCCACCAATCGTGCGGGTATTAACTACTGGTTTGGTATGCATATGGACATCCGGTTCTATCTGCCCCAGTCTCCTGGCGCTGACAGCAGCGGAAACTATGGCAACAGAAGCATCAACGGTGAGGAAATGATCTTCGCCTTCTCCGGTGACGATGATGTCTGGGTTATGGTGGATGGAAAGCTGATCCTGGACCTTGGCGGTATCCACAAAGCCAAGTCCGGTACCATCAATTTCTCCACCGGTGTGGCAACCATAACCGATTACCATGATGACAATGGAGCACTGCAGTCCTATAACATGGATGTGGTCAATCAGATTCTGGATAATCTGGAACCTGGCGAACACCATCTGTCGCTTTACTACATGGAGCGTGGTTCCAGCTTCTCCAACTGCCACATCTATTTTAACATCAGCCCCCGGTTCATGCTTTCTCTGAAGAAGCAGGATCTGCTGTCCAATAAGGAACTGGAAGGTGTAACCTTCGGCGTTTATACGGATGAAGAGTGCAAGCAGCCCGCAACACTCTGGGCCAACTATGAGTCCAGTGTAAACGGAAACTCCATCCATACCTTTACCACCAATGCAAAGGGCGAAGGCTCGATCTGGGGCTTCTCCACAGGCAATACCTATTACATACGGGAAGAGAGTGCCGCGGAAGGCTATTCCAAACCTACCGGTCTGATTAAGATGGTTCTGGATTACAACGGTACCGCCCACTATACAGCCATGGTTGTTCCCGATGAGAACATAACCGATACCGATAAAGCCAACCCCTCGCCAGGTTTCACGGCGAATCTGACTGTGGATGAAACGGCTCAGATGCTGAACCTGAATGTGACAAACAGTTTGCAGGAAGGTGAAAGCACGGAGGTCTACGTCCGGAAGGTTTGGAACGGCCCCAAGGGAGATCCGGTTACCGTCTACTTGCTGGCAGACAATCAGCGTATTCGTGAAATTACCCTCAGTGATGATAATGACTGGCACCACATCTGGGACAATCTTCCCAAGTATAAAACCGGCACCGTGATCGACCCGGAGACCGGGGAAGAAACCCAGGGCAATGTTGAGATCGTCTACACCGTGGAAGAGGGTACGGTTTCCGGTTATACGGGAACCATCGAAGCGGTTGAAGAAGGCGAATTGATTACCCAGGAGCAGTGGCTGCCAGCTGATGAACTTACAGAGGGACAGACTTATGTCCTCAGTAGTGGCGGCAGCAATCTGGCAGCTGAGAACGGGAAGCTCTCCTGGTCTTCGGACATGGAAACGGACAAAACACTGTGGACGGTTCTTTCCGAGGACAATGGATATTTTAAGCTGAAGAATGGTAAAAACCAGTATCTTCGCTATAACAGCAGCAACCGTTACTTCTATGCCAGCACTGCTGAAGGCTCAGTGATGTTCGAGAATCCTAATTTTGTCTTCAATCGCAGCGGTACGAAATATCGGATGACGGCAGAGATCAATTCCACCAATGGCCGTGCCGGTGTTACCGTAAGCTCCGGCTCTGCTGCGGCATTTACGTTGCTGCATAAGTCCATGCAGCAGATCCCTGCGGAGAAGGATGGATTCGTGATCACCAACACGCCCATCCCTGCGGGACAGGATGTTTCCGTAACGGTTGTGAAGAGCTGGTCCGGACGCGACGGTGAGGGAGAAGTGGACGCTTCCCTGTATCAGGAACTTCAGGTACCTGTTCGTTTGCTGTCGAACAAGATTGATACCGGCCAGACAGCAACCCTGAAACTCCAGAATGGCTGGACATATACTTTTACCGGCCTGCCCAGGGAAAATGCCAGCGGCATTATCCAGTATACCGTGGTGGAAGAGCTGGAAAATGAGGACTGGCATGCGGAGTATACCACCAGCCAGATAGGCACCAACAGCTATCGTGTTGAGATTGATAACCGGTATGACCGGAAAATCAAGATCCCTGTGGAAAAACGCTGGGATGCAGCCATTAACGGAAGCCTGCAGGACGATATTACGGTGCAGCTGTATAAAGCAATAGGCGATCAGACCACCGGCGAACTGGTATCGGAGATCACCTTGTCAGCGGAATCTGGCTGGAAGGGTGTGATCGAGGCAATTCCGCTGGAGGAGCTGGAAGGCAGCTGGAACTACTATCTCTATGAGCCAACCAATCTCTTTGCTCCATCCTACAGCAACCGAACCAGTATCTTCATCGATGGACGTTCCCAGTCTGTCAGCCTGGTCACCTTCGACCCGGAAACCGGCGAACCTGATCCCCAAAGGATCGTCAACTTTGGCAGAAAGGAACTGCCGCAAACCGGCGGTGCCGGTACCATCCCATATACTGCAGGCGGTGTGCTGCTGATGCTGGCAGCCTGGCTCCTGTTGTATAATAAGATTTTTAAACGCAGAAGGGGGGCAGTTTAAGTCCCCCGGAAGCGGATTTTCCCTCAAAACAAGAAAAACGAAAGGATTGTAAAACGTATGAAGAAAGTTATTTCTATGCTGCTCTGCGTGGTGCTTCTCCTGAGTCTGGCAGTAACCGGTTTTGCGGAAGAGAACGGTTCTACCATCACCATCACCGGCAGTGCTGAAGGTTCCGTATTTTATGCCTTCAAAATCATGGATGCTACCGTTGCTGAAGGCGGCGGTGCCTATTCCTATACGGTTCTGGAAAAATACATAGACACCATCGCAAATGCCTGTAATATTGAGCTTGTAAAGGATGTAAATGGCGTCGAGACGGAGAAGACTCCTGAAGAACTGTCCGAAGAAATCGTAAAGTATATGTCTGAGAATTATCAAAAGAATTCTCTGGAAATGAACTATGTTGCGGTAAAGCTGCATGAACTGGTTCATGATGATGAGACTATCCAGCCGAACTACAAGAATACAGATAATGCTGGAAAAGTTCTCAGCAACAAGCTGGAAAATGTGGCTCCCGGCTATTACCTGATCGTAGAAAAGGAAGTTGGCGGAACCAATGATACCAGATCTCTGTACATGCTGCACACTGTTGGCAATGAGGATCTGACCATTGCCACCAAGGAAAGTACTCCCGAGGTTGAAAAGACGGTTGCTACCAATGAGGGTGTGACCGAACAGCCCGGATTTGCAGAACATGCGGATCATGACCTGAATGACCAGTTCCTGTTCAAGATCGTTGGTAAAGTTTCCAGCCGCTACGAAAGCTATCAGAACTACTATTTTGAATTTTCCGATACCATGAGCGGCGGCCTGGCTCTGGTTATGGATGAGATATCTGGTAAGCCTAAGGATATGAAAATTTACATTGGCCAGACTGACGTTACTACTCAATTTAGTATTGAAGCGTCTCCAAAGGGTGATGATAACCATGTCAGAGGCTTTACCGCATCGGCTAACCTGAAGAATCTGACTGATGTGGTTATTGTCGGTGAAACTGAAGTTGTTGTCTATTATTGGGGCACCCTGGTGGAGTCCGGTCTGGTTGCCGGCGAAGGTGGCAATCCCAATAAGGTTCAGCTGAAGTACCAGAGAGACCCCTATGCCACAGAGAATCCCGATGATGAGATCAACCCTCCCGGCGTAACTCCTGAGGATACTGCAATCGTATTTACCTTCAACGGTAAGATTACCAAGAAGGGCCAGGACAAGGATGGTAAGGCCATCGATGTCCTGAAGGGCGCTACCTTCGAGCTGGAAAAGTTTGATGTAGACACGAATACATGGAATACCGTTGGAAACATTACCAATAACGATGGTAATATTTTTGAATTCAAGGGTCTGGATGCCGGCACTTACAAACTTACGGAAACAGCTCCCCAGGGTTTTTACCCCATTGCACCCTTTGAGTTCAAGGTCGTGCCGGAATATGATACCACGAACGAGCCTGCCGAGCTGACATCTCTGAAGATTACCGACAAAGACGGCGATAATATCTATGAAGCACTGAAGATCAATTTTGATATCTCGTCGGATAACGGAACCTTTGAGACCACCGTTGTGAACAGAGCCGGTGCGGAAATGCCTTCCACCGGTGGTATGGGCACCACCATTCTCTACATTGCAGGCAGCGTCCTGGTTCTGGCAGCCATTGTTCTGCTGGTAACCAAGAAGCGCATGTCCAGCGCTGAGTAATTAACTTTTCTGTTCCGGGAAGGGGAAACCCTTCCCGGTGCATGAGTCCCCCATAACTTGTAGGGGCGGATAGGATCCGCCCGAAAATCCCGCAAAAACTTCACTCTCTGCAGCACCAAGGAGAACCCTATGAAAAAACACGCATCCACCGTATTCCTGATTCTCATTCTGCTCATAGGCTTGTCCCTGCTGCTGTATCCTACCTTTGCAGACTGGTGGAACTCCATGTATGCAACCCGTACCATTGCCACCTATGCCCAGGAAGTCGCGAATATCGACGATGATCAATACGATATGCTCTGGCAGGCGGCATGGGACTACAACCGCTCATTGCTGGAACGGGACAATGAATATACCCTGACAGTCCAGCAGAAGGAAGCCTACGGCGCCTTGCTGAATATTGGCGGCAACGGCATCATGGGCTACATAGAGATACCGGAGATCAAAGTGACTCTTCCCATCTATCATGGCACCGATGAAGGTGTTCTTCAGATCGCAGTGGGTCACCTGGACTGGACCAGCCTTCCTGTCGGCGGAGAAAGCAGCCACTGCGTTCTCTCCGGTCACAGAGGCCTGCCCAGTGCCCGGCTCTTTACCGACCTGGATCAGATCATAGAAGGAGATCTGTTCCTGCTGAGGGTTCTGGACGAGGTTCTTACCTATGAGGTGGATCAGATCCGCATTGTTCTGCCCCATGAAGTGGACGACCTTCTGATTGTAGAAGGGGAGGACTACTGTACCCTGGTTACCTGCACTCCCTACGGCATCAATTCTCACCGAATGCTGGTTCGGGGACACCGGGTCGAAAACCAGGAGGAAGCCCGCACCGTCCGTGTCACCGCGGACGCCATTCAGATTGAGCCCGCCATTGTGGCACCCTTCCTGGCGGCTCCCATACTGCTGCTGTTGCTGCTGTATCTGCTGATTCCAAAACGAAAAAAATAGGAAAGGAGGAAATTCTGTGAAACGACTTGTGTGTATGGCTCTGGCGCTGCTGGTAATGTGCAGCCTGCTGGTTCCCGTGAGTGCTGCTGATAAGGGCTCCATCGAGATCCAGGTGAAGTATAACGGCACCAATATCACCGGCGGCGATCTCATCGCAGTCAGAGTGGGCTATGTGGACGCTGAGAAGAAAATCTTCAGAAAGTTTATTACCAATTCCGAGATCACGGATCTGGGAAAATCGGAAACTGTCACACAGCTGCAGAATTTCTACACCGCCTATAAAGCCAATTTTAAATTTGACGTATATAAGACGGAAGTCAAAAACGGCTCCGCCAAGTTTAGCAATATTCCCCAGGGTCTGTATTTGGTCTATCAGGAGACAGCCGCTTCCGGCTACGACAAACTGTCAGCCTTCCTGGTGACGCTGCCCTATGAGGGTAAGCTGGATGTATCCATTGCCTCCAAAACAGCTCTGAAGCTGCAGCCCACGAAGCCCGGCACTTCCGGCGGATCCGGCGGTTCCGGTGGCTCCGGCGGCAGCAGCAAGCTGCCCCAGACCGGTCAGCTCACCTGGCCCATTCCCGTGATGGCGGCAGGCGGAATGGCGCTGTTTGCACTGGGCTGGTGGATGTGCTTTGGCAGAAAAGAGGATTCCCAATGAGAAAATTTCTGGGTGTTCTTTTTATGCTGCTGGGCATCACACTGGTTGTGGGAGCAATGCTCCTGCTGCTGAATAACCGGCAGGAGGATCAGCTGGCCCAGGATTTTTCCCATTCCGTGATTCCGGTACTGCAGGAGGAGGTTCGGAGGGTTCAGGAAACTGCCCCTTCGGAAACAGCGCCCCAAATGACGGAACACATTCCCGTGGAATATTTAAGCCCTGAAGATCTGATTATGACTGAGAAGACCATTAACGGTTATGCCTACATTGGCTATCTTACGGTTCCGGATCTGGGACTGGAACTTCCTGTCATGTCCGGCTGGGACTCCCGCAGGCTTCAAATTTCTCCCTGCCGCTACACAGGAAGCGTCAGAGGCGAAAATCTTGTGATCATGGCACACAACTATAATTCTCATTTTGGTCGTCTCTCACAGCTTTCTGTGGGTGCACAGATACAGTTCATGGATATGGATGGTCAGCTGTGGAATTACCAGGTGGTCGCCATGGATGTGTTGGCAGCGGAGGCTGTGGAAGAAATGACAGCAGGGGAGTACGATCTGACCCTGTTTACCTGTACCAGAAACCGAACCCACCGCGTAACTGTCCGCTGCAACAAAATGGAAGCATTCTAAAGTAAACAATGGCCCGTTGCAAAATGTACGCAGCCATGTCATTCTGAGCCAGTGCGCACACTGGCGTGAGAATCCGTTCTCCAACTCTGGAAAAAACGGATTGCCACACCAGTCTGAGGACTGGTTCGCAATGACAATGGTACATTTTGCAACGGGCCGTTATTCTTGTTTATTTCAGTTTTAACTGCTTGTCGATGTAGTCGGCAATTTTCTGCCACTGGGTGTAGTCCAATCTGGGGTTATAGATTTCCTGCCGGATAACTTCCCAAATCTGGCCTGTACGCAGCCGTGTGTTGTTCAGAAGCTCATCGCATTTCTGCTGGGTTTCTTCCATCATCTGCCTGCAGCGGGTTTCCGTATCCGACACCGGACGCATGATGTTTTCCAGATATTGATCCGCAGCAGCCTGTGCCGCTTCAAAGATTCCATTCAGCTGCAATGCGGCTTCTGCAATGCTGCCTGCATGGGTAAGGCTGATCTCCCTCTGCTGCATCTTAGTTTGCAGATGCTCCAGCTCTGCATTCAATCTGTCGATTTCTTTGGACTGGACAAGCAGCAGATCCAAAAGCTCTGTACGCGTCAGTTTTCGAAGTTCTTTATCTGTCATATGACACCTCTATATATTATACTGATTGTATTTTAACGAATATTAGCATCAAATGCAACCTGCAATTATGAGAGAATTGTCAAAAGTATTGTCCGTGATTGTGTCCCAATCAGGTATTTTCCGGAACTGGTTGATGATTAGGAGATGATAGCACCTCCGATTCGTGTACATATCAGAGGTGTCAGCATGAATATTGGTGTACCTTTTTGGAGATTTATGGTATAATACTTGTAGCCATTGAATTGGAGGGGAATCTTCACGTATAAGATTTGCCATACAGAAGAATTTTCCCGGCGACAGAGGGAGCTGGAGATCGGGCTGCTGGATGCCATCCTTTGCGAAACGGTGGTCATTCCCCAGGTGAAGAAGGAGCATCTCTGGATTCAGACCATTGAAGAACCCATCGAATCCTATGACATCGTATTCGGTTTCGGCAAAACTGAAAATGCCCGGAAACTGAAATCCCAGTTCAATGCATTTATTGCGGAAATCAAGGAAAACGGTGTTTATGAGGAAATGGAAAGCTATTGGATTTCCAATTTCTCTCCTGATACCTGCGTCACCGACAAGAGCGGCATTACCGGCGAAAACGGCAAGCTCACCATCGCTCTGGAAGGCGGTTACGAGCCGGTTTTCTACGAAATTAACTATGATGCCATCATCGCAGGTCTGGAAAGCGGAAAATTCCATGTGGGAGCAAACCTTCTGTATACCGCCGAACGGGAAAACTCTATCGAAATATCAGAACCCTACAATATCCTCGCCATAAAGGTAGTGGCAGCCGGAACCGGTGGGGAAGAAGGAAACTTCTTCCAGTCCCTGAAAAGCAGTTTCCACAAGACCTTTGTCAAGGATTCCCGGTGGGAACTCTTTGTGGAGGGTGCAGGAACAATCCTGTTTATGACGGTGGTTTCCATGCTGCTGGGAACAGCCTTTGGCTTCCTGCTGTATCTGCTGTGCAAAGAGGGTTCCGCCGCAAAACGGGTGACGGAGCTGGTGAGTTTCCTCATCGGCACAACCCCCACGGTGCTGTTTCTCATGATCCTGTACTATGTGGTATTCGGTAGCTGGAATATCAGCGGTGTGTGGGTATCGGTCATCGGCTTCAGTATCCTCTTTCCCTGTTCCGTATACGACATGATTAAGGATGGCATTGCAGCCGTGGGAAATAAGCAATATGAAGGAGCCAGAGCCCTGGGCTACAACAAGAATCAGACCTTGTTTTCTGTGCTCCTGCCCCAGGCAGACAGACATATTTTCCCCCGGTATAAAAACGAGATCATTTCTCTGATCAAGGAAACTTCCATCGTCGGATATATTGCAGTGTCCGATCTGACCAAAATGAGCGACATCGTACGCAATCGGACTTACGAAGCTTTCTTCCATGTTTTCCCAGCTGGGGCTGCCCACGGAAGCCTTGGTGGTGGCATTGGCGCTGGATGTTCTGTGTGACTTTGTGGCAACCGGTGTGAATATGTTGTGCCTGCAGATGGAACTGGTGATTCAGTCCAAGAGAATGGGGCTGCTGAATGATACAGTCCTGCAATTTGATCAATGTCTGCACCCATGAAATCATGGAAAACATTTACGTCGCCATTATACATATCCCGAAAAGGCGGTCAACTCCGTCCATCTGGACAAGCTCACAGAGGCTGATTTTCAGATTCCCTGCGACGGTGACAAGGTGGATGTGCATGCCATTGAGGTCATTCCCGCAAAGGTGGGTACCTTTGACAGAATCGTCAGTCTCCCTGTATGTGATGGCGGTATTGCAGCAGATCCTGCACAGGACGTGCTGAAAGTGGCAGTGTTTGAACGCCATAAGCGTACCGGTACAGTGGGTAAGGGATTTGCGAAGGGATTTGGCATCCGACGGGGGGCCCTGGCCCAGACGGTGGCCCACGATGCTCACAATCTGCTGGTGGTTGGCAGCAATGATGCGGACATGGCCCTGGCGGCAAATACCCTTATCGAGTGCGGCGGCGGACTGGTCGCTGTGCTGGATGGCAAGGTACTCAGTGTGGTGGAATTGCCCATTGTCGGTCTGATGAGTGACAAGTCCGTGGAGGAAATGAGCGCATCCATCGAAAAACTGGAGCGGGCCTGGGCAGATATGGGCAGTACCCTTCCTTCTCCCTTTATGACTATGGCACTGATTCCGTTGGCCTGTCTGCCGGAAACCCGCCTTACCAACAGAGGACTGGTAGACTGCAGAACCTTTGAATTTATCGACCTGGAAGTAAAATAAAAACTCTACACAACGGCCATGTACCGCATTGGTACATGGCCGTTGTTGTCCCGAATGACGATCACCGGCATCCGCCTCCTCCGCTGCGGTACCTGACTGTGGCATTTTCATCCAAAACATGCTGGATGCAGTAAAGAGGGCGGTCAATAACCGCCCTCTTTCTGATACAGCAAAAGCACCCATCCGCAGCAACGGATGGGTGCTTTCATAATTGTTGTCA